>NZ_LUAZ01000024.1:0-71678 GCF_001647255.1 Cellulosimicrobium sp. I38E | reverse complement strand
GGGGAGTAGGTGTACCAGGAGAACGCGGCGCCGCGGGGGCAGCCGCGGGGTTCGTACTCGGGGGAGTCGGGGCCGACGGAGGGGTAGTCGGTCTGCTGGGTCTCCCAGGTGATGATGCCGTCCTTGACGTAGACCTTCCAGGAGCAGGACCCGGTGCAGTTCACGCCGTGGGTGGAGCGCACGACCTTGTCGTGGGACCAGCGGTCGCGGTAGAACACGTCGCCCTGGCGCCCGCCGGTCAGGAACACCTGCCGCAGGTCGTCCGACACCCGCCCGCGTCGCAGGCGGCTGCCCAGGCGCAAGAGGGTGTCCGCAGGGTCGCGGGGGGTGCGCTCGTCGAGTGGGGGCACGACAGCTCCTCGGGTTCTCTGGGGCGGGGACGGCGGACGCGTCGCCGGACGTTCCCGGTCGGGGTCAGGAGGGGTTCGGGGCGCCCGGCCGGGCGTAGTAGTGCCACGTGAGCCACGTGCACAGGGCGAAGAACACGGCGCACCCGACGAAGAACGAGCGCGCGGGGACGAGCGACAGACCGATGCCGACGAGGAACGGGCCGAACGCGGCGATCGAGGCGGTCCAGCCGATCACCCCGCCCGCCTGGCGGCGCGGGAAGATCATCGGCATCTGCTTGAAGGTCCCGGCGTTGCCGATGCCCGCGAACGTGAACACGGCGAGCATCCCGGCGAGGAACCAGCCGAACTGGCCGACGTCGTGCGGGTCGAGGAAGAAGAGCGAGAACACGGTCGAGACGGTCATGCCGATCCCGGCGACGAGCGTCCAGACCGCGCCGCCGAACCGGTCGCACAGCGGTCCGAAGCCGGCGCGCGCGGCCGACCCGAGCAGGGGGCCGAGGAACGCGTAGCGCAGCGGGTCCGGCGCGTTCTCGAACCCGCCGTACTGCGCGACGATGAGCAGGCCGAGCTGCGCCGCGAAGCCGCTGAACGCACCGAAGGTCATGAGGTAGATCGCCGTCATGATCCACGTGTGCTTGTTGCCGAAGATGTCGAGCTGCTCGCGGAAGTTCGCACTCACCGGGACGCGGCGCAGGTAGAGGCCGGCGAGCACCGCCCCGAGCACGGCCCACGGCACGAGCACGAGCCCGGCGTTGTGCAGCCACAGGTGGCTGCCGGTCGCCGTCTGCTGGGGCGTGAGCACCGCCGTGCCCAGGAGGCCGAAACCCACGACCCACGGCGTGAGGAACTGGATGAGGCTCACGCCGAAGTTGCCGATCCCGGCCTGGAGACCGAGCGCCGTCCCCGCCATGCGCTTGGGGAAGAAGTAGCTCGTCGAGGGCATGAAACCCGAGAACGCGCCACCGCCGATGCCCGCGGCGACCGCGAGGAGCAGGAGCACCGAGTAGGGCGTGCTCGCGTCCCGGACCGCGAACGTCCAGCCGAGCATCGGCAGCAGGATGAGCGTCGCCGTGCCGCCCACGAGCGTGCGGGTGCCGACGACGGGCGGCAGGAACATGTAGACCATGCGGAACAGCCCGCCCGCCAGGCCGGGGACGGCCGTGAGCCAGTAGAGCTGCGCCGTCGTGAGGTCGAAGCCGACGTCGTTGAGCCGGGGTGCGACCGCGCTCACGAGGTACCATGCGCAGAACGCGAGCGTGAGGTTGTACGTCGTGATCCACAGCGTGCGCCACGCGAACCGGCGGTCCCAGCGGGACTCGTCCTCAGGGTCCCACGTCGCCAGGTCCACGGTCGACGGCGTCCGCACCGCCCGCAGCAGCGAGGGGGGCCTGGTGGTGGCTGGGGCGGTCATGTCGTCCTCCCGTCGTCGCAGGTCACGACCACCGTCGTCGTGACGCCGGGTCCGTACCCGGTGCGCCGTCAGCATGACCCGCTGGCCGGGAGCCGCGGCGGGCCGCGGACCGTGAAAAATCAGCTCGCGCGCGAGAGCTGCAGCACGCAGTGGTGCGGCTCGACGAACGGGAGCAGCGCTTCCGCCCGGACGGGGCCCCCGACGCCCGCGAGCACGCCCTGGACGAGGCCGAGGTGGACGGCGCAGACCACGTCCTCGCGGTCGGCGGCGAGCGCGAGGAACGGGCACCGGTAGAGGTGGAACCGCAGCCGGTCCTCCTCGAGCTCGGGGTCGAGCCCGAGCTGGTGCAGGTGGTCGTCGAGCGCGGCGAGCTGGTTCTCGGGCGTGGGCTCGGGGGCCTCCTGGCCCGCGGTCCGCAGGACGTCGACGAGCCGGCGCCCCGCCGCGCGCGCCGGTCCCGCGAGGTCGCCGGGTCCACGCCGGGACAGTCCGGTGGCCCCGGCCGGGTCGTCGCCGCACCGGTCCTGCGCGGGGAGGATGTCCGCGGCGTCCTGGGCGTCGTCGTACCCGAGCACCGCGCGCGCGAGCGCGGCCCGGACGATCGACTCCCCGAGGCGCCGCGTCGCGCCGTCGTCCTGCGGGGGGTGCTCGCCCACGATCGCCTCGTAGAAGATGCGGGGCCGCCCGCGCGTCGTGCGGACCTCGGGCGCGCCACGCACGAAGCCCGCGTCCGTCAGCCGCTGAAGGTGCTCCCGGGTCGCGCTCGGGCACAGCGCGGCCTCGCGCGAGAGGTCCGCGAGCGTCATCGGCCCTCGCTCCTGCAGCGCGTGCAGGAGCGTCAGCCTGCTCGCGGAGGCGAGGGCGCGGTAGGTGGTCGACGTGTCCTCGGGCACGACGCCATCGTGCCCCGGCCCACCGGCGCTTGACCGGTCCCGGGACCGGTCAGGCGCCGATCGGTGACGAAGGTCCCGCGCGCGCGGGCCGTCAGGCCCCGGTCGTGCCGTGGTCGAGCGTCGCGCGCAGGCCGGGCCAGGCGTCCGCGAACGCGGGCAGCAGGTCCAGGGACGCGACGTCGTCGACAGGCACCCAGCGCACCTCGACGCTCTCCGCGTCGGTCGCGCGCGGCTCGAACGTCGCGCCGTCGGCCACCTCGGCCAGCACGGTCGTGTACCGCCACGGACCGTGGTCGAGCACGTGCTCGCCGAGGACACGCACGTGCCCGGGCTCGACGCCCGCCTCCTCTCGGGCCTCGCGGAGCGCGCCCTGCGCGGGCGTCTCGTCCGGTCCGACGGCGCCGCCCGGCACGCCCCACGTCCCGCCTTGGTCGGACCACGGGGCGCGGTGCTGCAGCACGACGTCGGTCAGCCGCCCCTCGCCGTCGCGCCGCCCGAGCAGGAGCCCCGCCGCACCGAACAGGCCCCAGTGCCGGCGCCCGCACTCGCACTCGACCCAGCCGTCCCCGGGCTGGAGGTGGCGGGGGAGCCGCGGGGGCGGCTCGCCGGGGTCGCGCGGCGCGGTGGGGATCGTCACGGGCCCATGCTGCCAGGCCTGCCGAGGTGCTCGGTGCGGGGTCCGGGGCGGCGCACGGCCAGGACCCGGTGCGGGTGCCCGGAAAGGTTGCCCGGAAAGGTTGCCCGGGTGGACGACCGCACCGCGTACGCTTCTCCGCTTGTGAGCAGGCTCGGAGAGATCGTCGCGCCCCGGCGCATGGGCACCGGCTTCCGCTGGCTGCTGTCGTCGTCGTGGACCAGCAACGTCGGCGACGGGATCGCCCTGGCGGCCGCGCCCCTGCTCGTCGCGTCCCAGACCGACTCCGCGTTCCTCGTCGCGCTCGCGGCGCTCCTGCAGCAGCTGCCCTGGCTCCTGTTCGGCCTCTGGGCCGGGGCGCTGGCCGACCGCCTCGACCGGCGCGTCGTCGTCATGGTCGCGAACGCGCTGCGGGCGCTCGTCGTCGTCGCACTGTGCGTGGTGATCGCGACCGGGCACGTGAGCATCGGCGTCGTGCTCGCCGTGACGTTCCTCTACGGGGTCGCCGAGGTGTTCGCCGACTCGGCGTCCCAGACGCTGCTCCCGATGCTCGTCGAACCACGCGACCTCGGCACCGGCAACGCTCGGCTGCAGGCCGGGTTCCTCACCGCGAACCAGCTCCTCGGTCCGCCCATCGGTGCGTTCCTGTTCGCGCTCGGGACGGTCTGGCCGTTCGTCGTCCAGGTCGTGTGCGTCGCACTCGCCGTCGTGCTCGTGGGCCGCATCGCGACGCAGCCCGGTGGGGTGCGCGAGACGCAGACGCACGTGCGCCAGGACATCGCCGAGGGTGTGCGGTGGATCCTCGGGAACGCGCCGGTCCGCACGCTCGCCCTCGTCATCCTGGCCTTCAACGTCACCTGGGCGGCACCGTGGGGCGTCCTCGTCAAGTACGCGCTGGACCACCTCGACATGGGCGAGGTCGGTTTCGGCCTCCTCACGACGGCCTCGGCCGTCGGGGGAGTGATCGGCATCGCGTCGTTCGGGTGGCTCGAGCGCCACCTGCGGCTCTCGACGATCATGCGCGTGTGCCTCTCGCTCGAGGTCGTCATGCACCTCGCGCTCGCGCTCACCACGACCGGCTGGGTCGCGCTCGCGATCATGGTCGTGTTCGGGGCGTATGCGTTCGTGTGGGGCACCGTGTCCAACACGATCCGCCAGCGCGCCGTCCCGACGGAGTTCCAGGGTCGCGTCGGCTCGGTGTACCTGGTCTGCGTGTTCGGCGGCAGCGTCGTCGGGCAGGCGCTGGGCGGCATCCTCGCCCAGACGTGGGGGATCACCGCCCCGTTCTGGTTCGCGTTCGTCGGCGCGGGCGTCACGCTCGCGCTCGTGTGGCGCCAGCTCGGGCACGTCGCCCACGCCGGAGAGGTGCCCGCGGCCGACTGACCGTCCGCCGACGGCGAATTCCGTGGACCGTGTGGGTGGCGGCCGTCAGGATGTGCGGGTGAGCCATACGCCGTACGAGAACACCGACGCCCCCACCGCCGACGTCTCCGACGGCGCGGCGCCCGACGCCCCCGTCGACGACACGCTCGCCAAGCCCCGGTGGCGGCGGGACACCGCGATCTTCCTCTCCGGGCAGACGGTCTCCCTCTTCGGCTCGATGCTCGTGCAGTACGCCGTCATGTGGCACCTGACGATCGAGACGAAGTCCGGTGCCGTGCTCGCGCTGAGCACGCTCTTCGGGTTCCTGCCGCAGGCCGTCGTCTCGATCTTCGGCGGCGTGTGGGCGGACCGCGTGAACCGCAAGGCGCTCGTCATCGCCGCCGACGGCACGATCGCCGTGACGACCCTCGCGCTCGCGCTGCTCATGCTCGGCGGCGCGGACGACCTCTGGCTCATCTACGCCGCGCTCGCGATCCGCTCCACGGGCGCCGGCATCCAGACCCCCGCCGTCGCGGCGCTCCTCCCGCAGATCGTCCCGACCAGCAAGCTGCTCCGCGTCAACGGGATCAACCAGTCGATCCAGTCCGCGATGATGCTCCTCGCGCCGGCGGTCGCCGCGGCCGTGTACGCCAGCACGTCCATCGTCTCCGTGTTCTTCATCGACGTCGTCACGGCCGTGATCGGGATCGGGCTGCTCCTGCTCGTCCCCGTCCCGACGCTCGCGCACGCCGCCGCGGGGGAGCGGGCCGGGTACTTCGACGACCTCGTGGAGGGCTTCCGCTATCTCGGATCCCACCCGTTCGTGCGCTGGGTCCTCGGCCTCTACGCCGTGGTGTTCCTGCTCATCGTCGCGCCGTCGTACCTCACCCCGCTCATGGTCGCGCGGACCTTCGGCGAGGAGGTCTGGAAGCTCACCGTGAACGAGGTCGCCTTCTCCGTCGGGATGCTGCTCGGCGGCGTGCTCCTCGCGACCTGGGGCGGGCTCAAGAACCGCATCGCCATGATCGTCGGCTCGACGTTCGTGTTCGGCGTGCTGTCCGTCGCGATGGGCCTCTCCACCAACATGTGGGTCTTCTTCGCCTTCATGTTCCTGCTCGGCCTGTCCGTCCCGCCGTTCTCGACGACCTCCATGACCGTCCTCCAGGAGACCGTCGAGCCCGAGCGTCAGGGCCGCGTCTTCGGCTTCGTCGGCATCGTCATGGCCGTCTCGATGCCGCTCGGCATGGTCGTCTTCGGCCCGCTCGCCGACCGCTTCACCGTCGAGTCGCTCCTCGTCGTCTCCGGAATCCTCATGTTCCTCGTCATCACCGTCGCCGTCGCCCTGCCCTCCGGCCGCCGCGCGATCCGTGCCGCGGCCCAGCACGACTAGCACTCACCTCGCCCGCGTTCGGGTCCACGGCCCGCAGGGTCGGGTCCGCGGTGGGGTCGGACCGTGTGCTCGGACTGGCGCGCCGTCACCTCGGTCCGTCGGGTGGCAGTTCTGGGAGCGCGCCTCTGACGTCCTTCGCACACGGTCCGACCCCACAGCTCGTCCTGCCCGTCACCGCACGAACCGCGGCCCGGTCCGGCGGTCCCGTCCGGTCCGGGCTGGGGGCCGGCGTGGACCAGTGCGGTACGCCTCGCCGTCATGCGCCGGGCGGCCGGAAGCCCGACGGTCAGGGCGAGCGCGGGCTCGTCGGACGACCCACGAGCGTGGTGCGCCGACAGCGCGGCGGGCGCGACGGTCGTCGGGCAAGGGGCTGCACGACGTGGGCCGACCCCGGCCACCCAACCCGACCACGCGGGTCGTGAAACCGGCCCAGCCCGGCGCCTCGAGCGTGCGGGTCGTGCACCGAGCCCGACGGTGGCGGGGAGGGTCAGTCGACGATCTCGCAGATGGCCGTGCCGGAGCTGACGCTCGCGCCGGCGGTGGCGGAGAGCGAGCGGACGGTGCCGGCTCGGTGGGCGAGGAGGGGCTGCTCCATCTTCATGGCCTCGAGCACGACCACGAGGTCGCCCTCGGCGACCTGGGTGCCGTCGGCGACGGCGACCTTGACGATCGTGCCCTGCATGGGGGAGGCGAGCGTGGTGCCGGAGGCGGCGCCGTTCGCCTTCGCGGCGCTGCGGCGAGCGGGTCGGCGGGCGGCGTTGGCGGTGCGAGCGCGGCCAGCCGCCATGCCGAGGCCGGCCGGGAGGACGACCTCGAGGCGCTTGCCGCCCACCTCCACGACGACGCGCTCGGTCGCGAGGGGCTCTTCGTCCTCGTCGGTGGACGCGGCCGGCGCAGGCGCGAGCGCGGCGAGCTGGTCGGCGAACTCGGTCTCGATCCAGCGGGTGTGCACCCGGAACGGCTTGTCGTCCGTGGGGACGAACGCCTCGGCGTCGAGCACGGCGCGGTGGAACGGCACGACGGTCGGGATGCCCTCGACCTCGAGCTCGCGCAGCGCGCGGCGCGCCCGCTGGACGGCCTGCTCGCGCGTGGCGCCCGTGACGATGACCTTGGCGATCATGGAGTCGAACGCGCCGGAGATCGTGTCGCCCTCGGCGACGCCGGAGTCGACGCGCACGCCGGGGCCGGACGGGAAGCGCAGGCGCGTGATGCGGCCGGGGGCGGGGAGGAAGTTCGCGGCGGGGTCCTCGCCGTTGATGCGGAACTCGATCGAGTGGCCGCGCACCTGCGTCGACGTGTAGCCCAGCGGCTCGCCCGCGGCGATGCGCAGCTGCTCCCGGACGAGGTCGATGCCGGTGACCTCCTCGGACACGGGGTGCTCGACCTGGAGGCGCGTGTTGACCTCGAGGAAGGAGATGGTGCCGTCGGCGCCGACGAGGAACTCGCACGTGCCCGCGCCGACGTAGCCGGCCTCGCGCAGGATCGCCTCGGACGCCTTGTACAGCTCGGCCTCCTGGGCAGCGCTGAGGTAGGGCGCGGGAGCCTCCTCGACGAGCTTCTGGTGGCGGCGCTGGAGGGAGCAGTCGCGCGTCGAGACGACGACGACGGTGCCGTGCTCGTCCGCGAGGCACTGGGTCTCCACGTGCCGGGGGGTGTCGAGGTAGCGCTCGACGAAGCACTCGCCGCGACCGAACGCCGCGGTGGCCTCGCGGACGGCGGACTCGTAGAGCTCGTCGATCTCGTCCGCCGTGCGCGCGACCTTGAGCCCGCGACCGCCGCCGCCGAACGCCGCCTTGATCGCGATGGGCAGGCCGTGCTCGGCGGCGAACGCGTGCACCTCGCTCGCGTCGGCGACCGGGTCGGGCGTGCCGGGGACCAGCGGGGCGCCGGCGCGCTGCGCGATGTGGCGCGCGCTCACCTTGTCGCCGAGCGCGTCGATCGCGGCCGGCGGCGGGCCGATCCAGACGAGGCCCGCGTCCAGCACGGCCTGGGCGAACTCCGCGTTCTCCGCGAGGAAGCCGTACCCGGGGTGCACCGCGTCCGCGCCGGAGCGGCGCGCGACGTCGAGCAGCTTCGCGATGTCGAGGTAGGTCTCGGCCGCCCTGGAGCCGCCGAGCGCGAACGCCTCGTCGGCGAGGTGCACGTGCGGCGCCTGCCGGTCGGGGTCGGCGTAGACCGCGACGGACGCGATGCCGGCGTCGGCGCAGGCGCGGACGATCCGGACGGCGATCTCGCCACGGTTGGCGACGAGGACCTTGCTCAGGGGGCGGGTGGGGTTCGCGGGCACGGCTCACGGTAACGCGTGCGCGCCGCGCCGATCACGCTCCCGGGCCGGGTACCGGACAAGATTGGAGAACATGCCAAGGCGCATGCGGGGCGGTTGGAGGAAACCTCCATAGCGGCGCGCTCCTGGGCCTCGCTCGTCCCGTGGGGTTGTCCGGCACCCACAAGGAGCGCGGACGACGGACGCCGGCCGTCCGGTCTCAGGAGCGCAGCTCGTGCCAGGCGACCCCGGCCTCCCGGAGCAGCGCGCGCAGCAGCGGGAGGCTGATCCCGACGACGCCGTGGTGGTCGCCCTCGATGCGCTCGACGTAGGGCCCGCCGAGGCCGTCGACCGTGAACGCGCCCGCGACGTGCAGCGGCTCGCCCGTGGCGACGTACGCGTCGATCTCGTCGTCGGTGAGGTCGGCGAAGTGCACGGTCGTCGAGCTCGTGGCCCCCGTCGCGGTGCCCGTCCCGCCGTCGGCCGGCGCGCGCAGGTCGACGAGCCAGTGGCCGGTGTGCAGGACGCCGGCCCGGCCGCGCATCGCGCGCCAGCGGGCGCGGGCGTCGGCGGCGTCGGCGGGCTTGCCGAGCACCTCGCCGTCGAGCTCGAGCATCGAGTCGCAGCCGACGAGCAGGGCGGGGTCGTCGATCGGCGCTCCGGACCGGTCCTCGGCGAGCGTGCGCACGATCTCCTCCGCCTTCGCGCGAGCGAGGACGAGCACGGCGTCCACGGGGTCGAGCCCGCCGCGCTCCGCGGCGGCCGCCCGCAGGACCGCGTCCTCGTCGACGCCTGAGACGCGCACGAGGGGTTCGACGCCGGCCGCGCGCAGCGTCGCGAGGCGGGCGGGGGAGCGGGAGGCCAGCACGAGTCGGAGCACCCGCGCAGACTACCCGGCGGGCACCCGCGGTACCGGCCGGGCCGGGCGCACGACGGTCCCGCTACGCGACCAGGAGCGCCGCGACGAGCAGCACGACGGGCGAGCCGATCGTCGTCACGAGGATCGTGTCGCGCGCGAGGATCTCGCCCCGCCCGAACCGCGCCGCGTAGTTGTAGACGTTCTGGGCGGTGGGCAGCGCGGCGAGCGTGACGGCGGAGGCGACCGCGGCGTCGTCGAGCCCGAGGAGCCGGGCGACGACGAACGCCACGACGGGCATGACGAGGAGCTTCGCGACGCTCGCGACGCCGACGGCCGCGCGGGGCTCGCCGCGCCGCAGCGGCCTGGTGCCGTGCAGCGACATGCCGAACGCGAGCAGGATCATGGGGATCGCGGCGCCGCCGAGGATGTCGAGCGGCGCCATGACCGCCACGGGCGGCGTCCAGCCGGTCACGGAGACGACGGCGCCCGCGAGCGAGCCGAGGATGATCGGGTTGCGCACCGGCTGGGCGAGGACGAACCGCCAGGACAGCCGCCCGCTCGTCGTCGCGTCGAGGACGAGCAGCGCGACGGGCGCGAGCACGAGGAGCTGGAGCAGGATCACCGGCACGACGGCGGTCGCGTCGCCGAGCACGTACACCGCGACGGGCAGGCCGATGTTGTTCGCGTTCACGTAGCCGGAGCCGACGGCCCCGATGGTCGCCTCGGGGGCGGGGAGCCGGAGCCACAGCCGGTCGACGAGCACGAACACGCCCGCGGTGACGACGGCGGCCGTCGCCGCGACGGCGAGCGGCGCCTGGAAGAGCGCGCCGACGTCGGCCCGCGCGAGGACCGTGAACAGCAGCGCGGGGCTCGCGACGAAGAACCCGATGCGGTTGAGCGCCGTCCTGGCGTCGGGGCCGCCGATGCCGAGGCGCGCGGTGACGTACCCGGCCGCGACGACCACGGCGATGATGGCGAAACCGGTGAGGACGGCGCCCACGCGTCAGGTCCTCGGGCCGGGACCGACGCCGGTCGGCCCGGGCCGGCGCGAGGCCGTCCCGGGCCGTGCCGACGACCGGGTCACGAGGAGAGCGCGTCGCGCAGCACGTCCAGGCCCACCGAGCCGAGGTTCAGCGCGCGTGCGTGGAAGGCCTTGGCGTCGAACGCCTCGCCGCGGGCGGTGGCCGCCGCGCGCGCGTCGTCGCGCGTGGCCTCCCACAGGCGCTGCCCGACCTTGTACGACGGCGCCTGGCCCGGCCAGCCGAGGTAGCGGTCGAGCTCGAACCGCACGAACGAGTCGGGCATGTTGACGTTCGCGCGCAGGAACGTGAGCGCCTTGTCCGCGTCCCAGGTCCCGCCGCCCCACTGCTCGGGCGCGGGCAGGCCGAGGTGCACCCCGATGTCGAGCACGACGCGCGCCGCGCGCATGCGCTGCGCGTCGAGCATCCCGAGGCGGTCGCCGTCGTCGTCGAGGAACCCGAGGTCCGCCATGAGGCGCTCCGCGTACAGGGCCCAGCCCTCGCCGTGGCCCGAGACCCAGCACGCGAGCCGGCGCCAGGTGTTGAGCGTCGCGCGCGCGTACACGGCCTGGCCGCACTGCAGGTGGTGGCCGGGGACGCCCTCGTGGTAGACCGTCGTCTTCTCGCGCCACGTGTTGAACTCCGTGACGTCCGACGGCACCGACCACCACATGCGGCCCGGCCGGGAGAAGTCGTCGCTCGGCGGTGTGTAGTAGATCCCGCCCGTCTGGGTCGGCGCGATCATGCACTCGAGGTCGAGCACCGGCGTCGGGATGTCGAAGTGGACCCCGTTGAGCGCGGTGATCGCGGCGTCCGACGTCTCCTGCATCCACGACTTCAGGGCGTCGGTCCCGTGCAGCGTGCGGGTCGGGTCGGCGTCCAGCGCGGCGACGGCATCCTCGACGGTCGCGCCCGGCCCGGCGATGCGGCCCGCGATCTCCTCCTGCTCGGCGACGACGCGCGCGAGCTCCTCGAGCCCCCACGCGTACGTCTCGTCCAGGTCGACCTCGGCGCCGAGGAACGTGCGGGAGAAGAGCGCGTAGCGCTCGCGGCCCACGGCGTCCTGCTCGGGGGCCTGCGGGGCGAGCGTCGTCTCGAGGAAGTCCGCGAGGCGCCCGTAGGCCTCGCGCGCCGCGGCGGCACCGTGCTCGAGCTCCTTGCGCACGAGGGAGCACGCCGAGGAGTCGTCGAGCACGGCCTCGGCCTCGGGGCCGGCGACGAACGTCGTGAAGAACGAGCTCTTCGCGTCCGCGAGCTCGCGCGACTGCTGCACGCCGATCCGCACCTGGCGGATCGCGGCGACGTTGCCGCGGGAGGCCGCCTCCGTGAGCGACGCCATGTACCCGTCGATCGCGGTGGGGAGGGCGTTGAGGCGCGAGGCGATGTTCTCCCACGCCTCGACCGTGCCGGTCGGCATGATGTCGAAGACGTCGCGCAGCTCCTGCACGGGCGACGCGATGTTGTTGAGGCTCGCGAGCGGCTCGCCCGCCTCGTGCAGCTCGAGCTGGAGGCCGATGCGCTCGCGCATCGCCGCGAGGGTGACCCGGTCGACGTCGTCGACCGGCTCCAGGCCCTCGAGCTCGCGCAGCACCGCGCGGTCGGCGTCGGCCCGCGCGTCGTGCCCGGCGGGCGAGAGGTCGGAGACGAGGTGGTCGTAGCCGGACAGCCCCATCGCGGTCGCGGCGATCGGGTCGAGCTCGGCGATCCGCGTGACGTAGGCCTCGGCGACGGCGTCGATCGGCGTGGGTCTGCGGTCGGGGGTCCCGGCGGATGCGCCGGCGGGTGTGGTGGTGGTGTCGCTCACCCGGACGAGACTACTCGGCGGCCGGTCGCGGGTCTGCCGGATTCTCCGGGTTCTCGCCGCGGTCGTCCTCGGTGGGGTCCGTGGCCGGGGCCTCGGGGGGAGCATCGTCGGCCAGGGCCCGCAGCGCCGCCGCGAGGTCGTCCGCCCAGGCGCGGTGGTAGCGCACCAGGAGCACGCCCGTCGCGTCCGTGTCGTCCGCGGCGTGCCAGACGGCGACCGGGTCGCCCGGGCGCGGGCCCGCGGTGCCGTCGGGCACGACGACGCGCGCCGGGCGTGCGGTCCTCGCGCCGGACGCGGTGGTCACGACCAGCGTCGCCCGCACGACCGAGGGACCCGCCGTCCCGGTGCTCGTCGCCGAGGCCGGCGCACCGCCGGCAGCCGTGCCCTCGGCGGTGCCCGTGGCCGAGTCCACGGCACCGGCACCGGGGAGCACGAGCGTCCCGGTCGCCCGGACCGGTGCGGCGAGCAGCGCGTCGCGGCCGCGGGCGAGCCCCGCCACCACCCGGTCGTCCTGGTAGCGCACGAGCGCGAGCAGGGCCGTCACGAGGAGCCCCAGCGTCGCGACCACCACGACGGCGTCCGGCACGGGCCAGCCGCGGCCCGACGCGAGGCGCTGGTAGACGAGCAGCGCGACGGTCGGCACGAGCGCCACGGTCCAGGCCCAGCGGCGCCAGCCCGGCACGGGCTCCACCACCGGGAGGCCGGTGGGGTCCGCCTCGACCTCGTCGGCGGAGGCGGGGAGCTCGACGAGCGCGCCCCGCTCAGGCAGACGGCGCACGCGGGGCGACGCGCTCGGCGCGGTCACGACCGCAGGCTCCAGCGCCACGAGTCGGCGTTGTGCCGGCCGGAACGCCCGCCGAAGCTCTTCGCGGTCGCGCCGTCCCCGGTCCCGCGCAGCCCGCGCGCCCGGTTGGTCCACTCGTCGACGGGCGCGACGTCGTCCGGCAGCCCGCTCGCGGCGGCGGCTGCGGCGAGGCCGGCGACGAGCGCGGCGACCTCCAGCTCGTCGGGCGTGCCGCGCACGACGCGGACGCTCGGGGCGTCGGGCCGCGGCGTGCTCACTCGTCGTCCTCGTCGTGGTCGTGGTCGTCGTCCGCCCCGCGCCCCACGCCCCACTCGGGGACGGCGTAGCCCGCCTCGACGAGCCGCTGGCGCGCCTCGTGGCCCCACCGGTCCAGGAGCCCGACGACGTCGTCGAGGTCCGGCCCGCCGGGGTGCGTCATGACGACGTAGTCGAGGGTGAAGGTGTCGTCCTGCACGTCGGCCGGCGAGGCGTCGTCGTCGACCTCGTCGTCGGCGCCCGGGTCCCACACCGACGTCGTGAGGTCGGCGTGGATGCCGAGCGCACCGTGCAGCTCGTCGAACAGCCGGGCGTTGAGCGCCCCGATGCGGCCCTCGAGCGCGAGGACGCGCGGGTCCTCGTCGGCCTCGGACGCGCCGAACTCGGCCCGCACCCCGACAGCCGTCTCGACGTACTCGTGCAGCGCCGCCGTGAGCGCGTCGACCGCGGCGTGCAGCGGCGCCGGGTCCACCGACCCGAGCGGCACGGGTCCGTGCGTGGCGTCGTCGTGGCTCATGCGTGGTCCTTCCTCGCGAGGTTCGTCGGGCGCTGGTGCTCGCTCGCGGTCACAGCGGGATGTTGCCGTGCTTCTTGGGCGGCAGGGTCGCGCGCTTGGTGCGCAGCGCCCGCAGCGCGCGCACGACCTGCACGCGCGTCTCCGACGGACGGATGACCGCGTCGACGTACCCGCGCTCGGCGGCGTCCCAGGGGTTGACGATCGCGTCCTCGTACTCGGCGACGAGCCGGGCGCGCTCCGCCTCGACGTCGTCGCCCGCGTCCGCCGCGCGCTTGAGCGCCGCCCGCTGGAGGATGTTCACCGCACCGCCCGCGCCCATGACGGCGACCTGCGCCGTCGGCCACGCGAGGTTGACGTCGGCGCCGAGCTGCTTGGAGCCCATGACGATGTACGCCCCGCCGTACGCCTTGCGCGTGATGACGGTGACGAGCGGGACCGTGGCCTCGGCGTACGCGTAGATGAGCTTCGCGCCGCGGCGGATGATGCCCTGGTGCTCCTGGTCGACGCCCGGCAGGAAGCCCGGGACGTCGACGAGCGTGAGCACGGGGATGTTGAACGCGTCGCACGTGCGCACGAACCGGGCCGCCTTCTCCGCGGCGTCGATGTCGAGCGTGCCCGCCATCGCGAGCGGCTGGTTCGCGACGACGCCGACCGACTGGCCCTCGACGTGCCCGAACCCGACCAGCACGTTCTTCGCGAACAGCGGCTGCACCTCGAGGAACGCGCCCTCGTCGAGCACGTGCTCGATCACCGTGCGCATGTCGTACGGCTGCGAGTCCGAGTCGGGCACGAGCGCGTCGAGCTCGAGGTCCTCCTCCGTGACGTCGAGCTCGACGTCGTCGGGCGGGAACGACGGTGCGTCCGAGAGGTTGTTCTGCGGCAGGTAGGACACGAGGTGGCGCACGTAGTCGATCGCGTCGTCCTCGTCGGCGCCGAGGTAGTGCGCGACGCCGGACTTCTCGTTGTGCGTCAGGCCGCCGCCGAGCTCCTCGAAGCCCACGTCCTCGCCCGTCACCGCGCGGATCACGTCCGGTCCGGTGATGAACATGTTGGACGTCTTGTCCGCCATGACGATGAAGTCCGTTAGGGCGGGGGAGTACACCGCGCCGCCCGCGCTCGGGCCGAGGATGAGCGAGATCTGCGGGATCACGCCCGACGACGCGACGTTGCGGCGGAAGATCTCCGCGAACTGCGTGAGCGCCGCGACGCCCTCCTGGATGCGCGCGCCGCCGCCGTCGGAGATGCCGATCAGCGGCACGCCCGTGCGCAGCGCGAGGTCCTGCACCTTGGTGATCTTCTGGCCGTGCACCTCGCCGAGGCTCCCGCCGAATACGGTGAAGTCCTGGGAGTACACGCACACCTGGCGGCCGTCGATCGTGCCGTGGCCGACGACGACGCCGTCGCCCGCCAGGCGCTTCTTCTCGAGCCCGAAGTTGTGCGAGCGGTGCTTGGCGAAGGCGTCGAGCTCGACGAAGCTGCCCTCGTCGAGCAGCGCCTCGATGCGCTCGCGCGCCGTCTTCTTGCCGCGCGCGTGCTGCTTGGTCCGCGCCGCCTCCTCGGGCATCTCGGTCGCCTCGGCGCGGCGACGGTCGAGGTCGGCGAGCTTGGCCGCGGTGCCCACGAGGTGGGGCGCGTCGGGCGTTGTCGGGGGTGCCTCGGGCGTCGCGGGCGAGGTGGTCGCAGAGTCCGTCACGGACCCGAGCCTAGTTGGCGGGTGGCGCCAACTCGATGCGGGCGACACCAGCACGGCCGGGTCGGGTCTTGGTGGGTGTCGACAAACCCGACGCGGGCGCCCGGGCGGTGCCGCCGGGCGCGGGCCGCCCGCGCCGACCTCGTGCCGGACCGTCGCGTGCGGGAGGATGACGGGCATGGCGAGCGCGCGCGAGGACGAGACCGGGCCCGGCGGCGAGGGGCGGCCCCCGCTGCGGGCGGAGTTCCTGCGGGAGCTGCTCGTGACGCCCGCGGGGCCGCTCGCCCGGCTCGAGGTCGTCCCCGAGTCGGCCTCGACGAACGCCGAGCTCGCCCGTGCGGTCGCCGCCGACCCGGGCGCCTGGCCGGCGCCGGCGCTCCTCGTCGCCGAGCACCAGCCCGGAGGGCGCGGCCGGCTGGGGCGCTCGTGGACGACGCCGCCGCGCGCCGCGCTGCTCGGCTCGCTCCTCCTGCGCCCCGACGTGCCGCGCGAGACGCTGAGCTGGCTCCCGCTCCTCGCCGGGCTCGCCACCGCCCGCGCCCTGCGTGCGACCGCCGGGGTCGACGCCGTCGTCAAGTGGCCGAACGACGTGCTCGTGCCGGACCCGGGCGTCGCGCCGGGGTCGCTGGACGTCGCGTCGGCGGAGGGCGGCGACCAGGCGCCGCTGCGCAAGGTCGCCGGCATCCTCGCGGAGGTGCTGCCCGACGGCGGCGTCGTCGTCGGCGTCGGGCTCAACGTCTCCCAGGAGCGCGACGAGCTGCCCGTGCCCACGGCCACCTCGCTCGCTCTGGCGGGGGCCGCGACGACCGACCGGGAGGTCGTGCTCGTCGCCCTCCACGAGGCGTTCGGCGAGGTCCTGCTGCGCTGGCAGGACGCCGGGGGCGACGCCCGTGCGGCCGGGCTCGACGCCGACTGCGCCGAGGTGAGCGCCACGCTCGGGACGCGCGTGCGCGTCGAGCGCGTCGGGGGCGGCGACGTCGTCGGGCTCGCGACCGGGCTCGCGCCCGACGGCGGCCTGGTGGTGCGCGAGGACGACGGGACGACGAGCGTCCACCACAGCGGCGACGTCCACCACCTGCGCCCGCACGAGTGACGGCCTGCGTCCGAGATCGGCGGTCCGGGACGACATCGGCGGTCACGACCGCCGATCTCGCGCGCCACCGCCGATCTCGCGCGCGAACGCCGAGCTCGCCCGGGCCGAGGAATAGGATCGCCGGGTGCCCGTGGACCCTGAGCAGAACGAGCCCGTCGCCACCGCCCCGTCCCCGAACGGCGGGGAGGGCGGCGAGCCCGCCCCGGACACCGAGGCGACGGAGGCCGTGCTCGACGAGGCGCTGCTCGGCGGCCCCCGCACCCTCACCGTCGAGCGGCTCGCCGAGCGCGCCGGCGTCGGCGAGGATCGGGTCCGCGCCTACTGGCAGGCGCTGGGCCTGCCGCTCACCGAGGGCGAGGAGCACGCGTTCACCGAGAAGGACGCGCAGGCGCTCGCGGACGTGTTCGCCTTCGCCGAGACGGAGCGGCTCGACGAGCGCGCGCTGACGACCCTCATCCGCTCCACCGGGCACACGACCGAGCGGCTCGTGCTCTGGCAGGTCGAGGCGCTCGTCGAGCACCTGACGCGCCGGTTCGACCTCGACGACACGAGCGCGCGCCTGCTCGTCCTCGACCGGCTGCCCGAGCTCGCGCCCGTCCTCGAGGAGCAGCTCCTGCACGCCTGGCGCCGCCAGCTCGCGGCGGTCGCCGGGAGGTTCGCGGTCGAGTTCTCGGACGCGCGCGCGACCGCGGTCGACGAGCACGAGCTCCCGCTCCCGCGCGCGGTCGGGTTCGCGGACATCGTCTCCTTCACGCAGCGCACGCGCGGGCTGGGGTCGAGCGAGCTCGCGGAGTTCGTCCAGCTCTTCGAGACGAGCGCGCGCGACGTCATCACTGCCGCGGGAGGTCGCGTCGTCAAGACGATCGGCGACGCGGTGCTCTACGTCGCCGACGACGTCGCCACCGGGGCGCGCGTCGCGCTCGGCCTCGCCGAGGCCGGCGGACGGGAGGAGGACGTCGACGTCCCGCCCGTCCGCGTGAGCCTCGTGTGGGGCCGGGTGCTCTCGCGGTTCGGCGACGTGTTCGGTCCGAGCGTCAACCTCGCCGCCCGCCTGGTGGACATCGCCGAGCCCACGACGGTCCTCGTCGACCGCGACACCGCCGGCCTGCTCGCGGGCGACCAGCGCTTCGCGCTCACGGCGCAGCCCGAGACCGAGGTGCAGGGGCTCGGCACGATCGAGCCCGTGCGCCTCCAGTGGGCCTACCGCGGCTGACGGCCTGCCGGCGCAGCGAGCGGGTCAGACGGCCTCGAGCAGGCCGGGCCCGTCGTTGGTCACGGAGTTGACCAGGGTCGAGATCTCGCGCGCGACCATCGGGACGTCGTCGTGCGGGCCGCCGAGCCCGAGCAGGTCGGCCGCCCCGCGAGCGTCGACCGCCGGGTCGAGCCACGCGTCCCACGCGTCGGCGGGCAGGGCGAGCGGCATCCGGTCGTGGATCTCGGCGAGGTACGGCGCCGCGTCCGTCGTGATGATCGTCGTCGAGACGAGCCAGCGGTCGGGGTCGTCGTCCGCCTTGGTCCGGTCGCGCCAGAACTCGTAGAGCCCGGCGAACGCGGCGCTCTCGCCGTCGCCCGGCGCGATCCAGTACGGCTGCTTGGGCACCTTGCCCCGGCGCGCGGGCGCGCCCGCGGACCCGGCCGGGGACGCGCCGTCGGGCAGGACGCGCCACTCGTAGTAGCCGTCCGCGGGCACGAGGCAGCGACGGACGCCGAACGGCTTGGCGAACGCCGGCTTGTCGAGGATCGACTCCGCGCGCGCGTTGATCATGCGCGCGCCGCCCTTGGGGTCCTTGGACCACGACGGCACGAGGCCCCAGCGCGCGAGGCGCAGCGAGCGCCGGACCTCGCCCGTGTCCTTGGCCGCGCGCTCGACGACGATCCGCACGGGGTCCGTCGGCGCGAGGTTCCACGACGGCGGCAGGAGCCGCGCGTCGTCGGCCACGTCCGCGATCGCGAACTCGTCCGCGAGATCCTGCGCGTCCCGGAAGGAGGCATAGCGTCCGCACATGCCTCCAGCCTGCCGCACGCCACCCACGCGCGGGCCGTGAGGGAGAGCAGGCTCACGCCCGGAGCGCCGCGTCCCGCACGATCGAATCGATACGATGGACGCCATGCCCTCTTCCTCGGTCGACCCCGCCGTGCCCCGACCGAGATCGTCCGCCCGCTGGGTGCTGCTCCTCGGCGCGCTCGCCACGCTCCCCGCGCTCACGGTCGACATGTACCTCCCGCTGCTGCCCGAGGTCGGCGCCGACCTCGGCGCCCCGGACTCCCTCGCGCAGCTCACGCTCTCCGCCATGCTGGTCGGCGGGGCCGTCGGGCAGCTCGTCATCGGTCCCCTCTCCGACCGGTACGGTCGCCGCCTGCCCGTCCTCGTCGGCCTGTCGCTGCACGTCGTGACCTCGATCCTGTGCGCGATGGCACCCAACATCGGGATCCTCATCGGGCTGCGCGTGCTCCAGGGCTTCTTCAACGCCTCCGCGTCCGTCGTCGCGATCGCCGCCATCCGCGACCGCTTCACCGGCTCCGACGCCGCGCGCATCCTCTCGCGGCTCATGCTCGTCATCGGGCTCGCGCCCCTCCTCGCGCCGTCGCTGGGGTCGTTCATCGGCGCGCACGCCTCGTGGCACGCGGTGTTCTGGGTGCTCGCGGCCGCCGGGCTCGCGCTCGCCGCCGTCGTCCTGCTCTGGATGCCGGAGTCGCTCCCGGTCGAGCGGCGGCGCCCCGCCGGGGCGCGCACCGTCCTGCGCGGCTACGCGAGCCTCCTGCGCGACCGCCACTTCGTCGCGCTCGCCGTCCTGCCCGGGCTCGGCCAGGCCGTGCTCATGAGCTACGTCGTCGGCTCGCCGTTCGTGCTCCAGGAGGGGTACGGGCTCAGCCACGGCCAGTTCGCGCTGCTGTTCGCGGTGAACGGCGTCGGCCTCGTGCTCTCCGCGCAGGCGAACGCCGCGCTCGTGCGTCGCGTGGCGCCCATGCGCCTGCTGCGTGTCGCGCTCGTCGTGCAGGGAGTGTTCACGGTGGGGTTGCTCGTGGTCGCCCTGACCGGCGCGGGCGGCATCGTCGGCATCGTCGCCGCCCTGTTCCTCGTCCTGTCGATGCAGGGCATGATCCCGGCGAACGCGTCGGCGCTCGCGCTCACCCGGCACGGCGAGATCGCGGGCACCGCCGCAGCCGTCATCGGGGCGTTCCAGTCCGGCGTCGCCGGGCTCGTGAGTCCGCTCGTGGGTGTGCTCGGGGGCGACGCCGTCGCGATGGCCACCGTCATGCTCGGCGCGGTCGTCGCGTCGCTGCTCGTGCTCGCCCTCGCGACGCCCGCGTTCCGTCGGGGCGGCTGGCACACGCCGGTCTGACGGCCACCGGCGCGCCACGCGCTCGTCGACCACCCGTCGCCCGCCCGCAACCCGCGCGTCGCCGGACGGCGCTTGGCTGGCTCCCATGAGACCCACAGCCGTGCTCAAGGTCGCCGCCGCGCTCACCGCCGCCGTCGCCGTCGCGCTGACGCCCTCCGCGACGGCGCTCGCTGCCGCACCGAGCGGGCTCGCCGCCCGCCCCGGCGAGGGGGCCGGCCCCGGCCGTACGACCGCCGTCGTCCCCACGCTCGTCGCCCGCGCGACGCTGTCCGCCGACCACCTGGAGGACGGGCCGCCGTCCGGCGCGCTCGCGACCCCCGCCAACGGCCGTCAGGGGCCGTTCGACGGCCAGGTGATCCCGGGCTTCTCGGCCATGATCGACAACGGCGACGGGACGTTCTGGGCCCAGCCGGACAACGGGTTCGGCGCGAAGGGCAACTCGGCCGACTTCCTCCTGCGCCTCTACCGCGTCACGCCCCGCTGGGAGACGGCGCGCGGCGGCGCCGGCGAGATCGAGGTGGGCGAGCACCTCTCGCTGCGCGACCCGGACCACCACGTCGACTTCCCGATCGTCCACGAGGACACCGACGAGCGGCTCCTCACGGGCGCCGACTTCGACATCGAGTCCGTCGTGCGCGCGAAGGACGGCACCTTCTGGATCGGGGAGGAGTTCGGGCCCTTCCTCCTGCACGTCGACGCGACGGGCGCGCTCCTGGCCCCTCCCGTGCCGTTCCCCGACGGCAAGTCGCCCGCCAACCCGTACCTCGCGCCCGGGGAGACGCCGCTCGTCGGGTCGAGCCGCGGGTTCGAGGCGCTCGCGGGCTCGCGCGACGGCCGCTACCTGTACCCCGTGCTCGAGGGCGCGCTCGTCGGCGAGGACCCGCGCGACCGCGTCGTGCGCCAGTTCGACACGCGCGCGGGCCGGTACACCGACCGCACCTGGACCTACCGCGTGGACACCGACGCCAACGTCGTGGGCGACGCGTTCCTGGTCCGCGGCGACGAGCTCCTGCTCGTCGAGCGCGACGACTTCGACGGCGAGCAGTCCGTGACCAAGCGCGTGTACCGGGTCGACCTGAGCGAGAGCGACCGGTCGGGGCACCTTGAGAAGGAGCTCGTGCTCGACGCGCTGAAGATCGCGAACCCGCACGGCCTCGGCGCGGGCGACGGCTACGGCACAGGCGACCCGTTCTCGCTGCCCGTGCAGTCGTTCGAGACCGTCGTCCAGCTCCGCGACGGCCGTCTACTGCTCGCGAACGACAACAACTACCCGGGCAACGACGCGCGCGTGCCCGGCACCCCCGACGACACCGAGATGGTCCTCGTCGACCTGCGGCGCGAGCGCGTCGCGACCGACGACGTGACCGTCGTCGGGCACCGCGGCGCGAGCGGCTACCGCCCCGAGCACACGCTCGCCGCGTACGAGCAGGCGATCCTCCAGTGCGCCGACTTCATCGAGCCCGACGTCGTCGCCACCCAGGACGGCGTGCTCGTCGCCCGGCACGAGAACGAGATCGGGGGCACGACGAACGTCGCGCAGCACCCCCAGTTCGCCGACCGCCGCACGACCAAGACGATCGACGGCACCGCCGTGACCGGATGGTTCACGGAGGACTTCACGCTCGCCGAGCTGCGCACCCTGCGCGCGAAGGAGCGGATCCCTGCCGTCCGCCCGCAGAGCACGGCGTTCGACGGCCTTTACCCGGTCCCGACCCTCGCCGAGGTCCTCGACCTCGCCCGGCACTCCGAGACGTGCGACGGGAAGCAGGTCGGGGTGTACCCCGAGACCAAGCACCCGACCTACTTCGACTCGGTCGGGCTCTCGCTCGAGGAACCGCTCGTCTCCGCGCTGCGCGACGCCGGGCTCGACTCGCGCAAGGCGCCCGTCATCGTGCAGTCGTTCGAGACGGGCAACCTGCGCGAGCTCGACCGCCTGACGAAGGTCGACCTCGCGCAGCTCGTCAGCAGCTCCGGAGCCCCCTACGACCTCGTCGCCGCAGGCGACCCGCGCACCTACGCCGACCTGGTCACGCGCACCGGCCTGCGCGAGATCGCACGGTACGCCGACGGCGTCGGGCTCGAGAAGAACGTCATGATCCCGCGTCGCGCCGACGGGACGCTCGGCGCACCGACGTCGGTCATCCGCGACGCGCACCGCGCGGGGCTCGAGGTCCACGGATGGACCTTCCGGGCGGAGAACCAGTTCCTGCCCGCGGAGCACCGCTCGAGCGCCGACCCGGCCGCGTACGGCGACCTCGCCGGCGAGGTCCAGGTCTTCCTCGACGCGGGCATGGACGGGTTCTTCACCGACCAGCCCGACCTCGGGGTCGCTGCCGTGCACGACCGCTGACACCCCCGCAGGTCCGTCCTTCGCCGCCCTTTCACACGTCCTCCTGCTGGTTCAGCGCACGCATCCACGCCGCACCCTTTACCCTCAGACCGTGCCAACGACCGCCCCCGCCTCGTCGTCCCCGCGCTCGCGGCCCCGAGCGCCGCAGACGACGCACTCCCGGAAGGGCGGGGAGGACAAGCCCTCCGGCGGCCCGCACCACGCGCGTGCGCTGCGCTCGCACCGCGTCGCGCGGGCCGTCGGGCTCGTCCTCACCGGGGCCTTCGTCTTCGTCGCGGTGGGTGCCGGCGCGGTGTACCTCGACCTCAAGTCGAAGATCACCGTGAGCGACGCGACGGACTACGTCGTCGGCATGCCGACCGAGGAACCACCGAAGGACCCGTCCGACCCGTTCGCGGGCAAGGCGCTCAACATCCTCGTCATGGGCACCGACTACCGCGACGCCGCGAACGAGGCGATCGCCGGCAAGGAGGAGGGCATGCGGTCGGACACCACGTTCATCGTGCACGTGTCCGGTGACCGCACACGCATGGAGGTCGTCTCGATCCCGCGCGACTCGCTGGTCGACCTGCCGGAGTGCAAGCTCCCGGACGGCTCCATGTCCTCGCCCCGGCGCAACGTGATGTTCAACGAGGCGTTCCAGATCGGCTCGGGCGGCGTCGACGACATGGACGCCGCCGCCGGCTGCACGATCTCGTCCGTCTACAGCCTCACGGGTGTGCCCATCACCAACCATGTCGTCGTCAAGATGACCGGGGTCATCGGCGTGGTCGACGCGATCGACGGCGTGACCATGTGCTTCCCGGAGCCCGTCGTCGAGGACCCGGACTACGGCACGCTGAACCTCCCGGCGGGCCAGCACACGCTCACCGGCCACGAGGCCATCGGGTTCCTGCGTGCCCGGCACGGCACGGGCATGGGCCTCGAGATGGGGTCCGACCTCACGCGCATCACGCGCCAGCAGGCGTTCATCGACTCGGCCGTGCGCGAGCTGCTGTCCCAGAACATCATCACCAACTCGCCCCAGCTCTACGGCGTCATCGAGGCCGTGCTCGGCTCGATCAGCGCCGACCCCACGATCGCCGACCCGACGGCGCTCGCGGGCCTCGCGTTCAGCCTCCGCGCGATCAAGCCCTCGGAGGTCGTCTTTACCCAGGTGCCCGTCGTCGAGGCGGCGAGCGACCGCAACCGCGTCGAGTGGACGTCGGAGGCGGACGCGATCTGGCAGCGGCTCATCGACGACGCGCCCGCGCCGGGCCACGAGCCAGTCGACCCGCGCGACGACGCGACGGCGCCCGCGGACGGCACGACCGACCCGGCGACCGGGGCGGACCCGGGTACGACGGACCCCGGGACGACCGACCCGGGCACGACGGATCCCGGGACGACCGACCCGGGCACGACGCCCGAGACCCCGGTCGAGGAGGAGCTCCAGCCCGGCGTCTGCGGCTGATCCGCGCTCGCTGTCGCCGGCGGCGGTCAGGAGCGGTTCAGGTCAGCGGCCGTTCACGGCCGCGTCGTGGCCAGACGGGCCAGGCGGCCGACGGCCTCGTGCAGCACGTCCTCGCGCTTGACGAACGTGAACCGCACGCGAGAGGCCAGCGCGCGGGCCGTCGTCGACCCCGGGGTGCAGAACGCGCTCACGGGGACGGCGACGACGCCCGCGAGGGCGGGCAGCTCGCGGCACAGGGCGGTGCCGTCCTCGAAGCCGAGCGGGGCGCCGTCGGCGATGACGAAGTACGTGCCCTGCGGCACGACGACGTCGAACCCGGCCCGGACCAGACCCTCGCACAACAGGTCGCGGCGCGCGGCGAGCGAGTCGGCCAGCGCGCGCGGGGTCTCGTCGTCGGACAGCGCGTCGGCGATCGCGGGCTGGAACGGCGCGCCCGACGTGTAGGTGAGGAACTGCTTGACGGTGCGCACCGCGGTGACGAGCGGCTCCGGGCCGTGCAGCCAGCCGATCTTCCAGCCGGTGAACGAGAACGTCTTGCCGGCCGAGGAGATCGTGATCGTGCGCTGCCGCATCCCGGGGAGGGTCGCGATCGGCACGTGCCGGGCGTCGTCGAACGTCAGGTGCTCGTAGACCTCGTCCGTGACGACGACCACGTCGTGGCGGCGCGCGACGGCCGCGATCGCGTCGAGCTCGTCGAGGTCGAGCACCGTGCCCGTCGGGTTGTGGGGCGAGTTCACCAGGACGAGGCGCGTGCGGTCGGTGACGGCCGCGCGCAGGGCGTCGAGGTCGAGGCGGAAGCGGTCCGGGCCGGGCACGAGGGGGACGGTCACGTGGTTCGCCCCCGCGAGCGCGATGCACGCGGCGTGGGAGTCGTAGAACGGCTCGAGCGTGACGACGTCGTCCCCCGGTCCGGCCAGCGCGAGGATCGTCGCGGCGAGGGCCTCCGTCGCGCCCGTGGTCACCAGGACCTCGGTCTCCGGGTCGGGGTCCAGCCCGTAGTGCCGGTACTGGTGGCTCGCGATCGCGTTGCGCAGCTCGAGGATGCCCGGACCCGGCGGGTACTGGTTGTGGCCCTCCTCGATCGCGCGGACCGCCGCGTGCTTGACGGTCGCCGGTCCGTCGACGTCCGGGAAGCCCTGCCCCAGGTTGATCGCCCCCGTGCGGTGCGCGAGGGCGGTCATCTCGGCGAAGACCGTCGCCGCCACCGCGCCGTCCGCTCCGAGGAGGCCGGTAGCGCGGGCGGCGGCCTGCCATCGGCCGGGCGGGAGGTCGTTCGTGGCCGTCATGGACACCGACCCTAGTCGCGCCCACGCCCACGATGTGGGACGCCGCGGTCGGGTTCCCGCCCGGCGAGCGCCGCGATCCGCGGGTGCGCGGCGCCGTCGTCCACAGGGCCCTGCCGCGAGACGCGCGGATGCCCTACTCTCTCGGTCAGGTCTTTCCGGTCCGGCGGGGCAGCCGGCCAGCAGAGCAGGGGGAATGCTCGACATGTCTACGGACACGCACGCCGTCGGCGTGCTCGAGGGCGAGGTGCGCGAGCTCGTCCGGCGGCGCGGGGTGGACCCCGTGCGCGACCGGGCGGCCGTCGACCAGCTCGTCCGTGAGGCGGTCGCCGACTACGAGACTCGCAGCGCCCTCGGGGTGGTCGCACCGCTCGCCGACCCGACGGCGGCGAGCCGGGCGGTGGTGGACTCCGTCGCCGGACTCGGACCGCTCCAGCCGTACCTCGACGACCCGGAGATCGAGGAGGTCTGGATCAACGCCCCCTCGCAGGTGTTCGTCGCGCGGGGCGGCCGGTCCGAGCTCACGACGACGATCCTCACCGCGGAGCAGGTGCGCGACCTCGTCGAACAGATGCTGCGCTCGTCCGGACGTCGGCTGGACCTGTCCAGCCCGTTCGTCGACGCCTCGCTGCCCGGCGGCGAGCGGCTCCACGTGGTGATCCCCGACGTCACGCGCACCGCGTGGGCGGTCAACATCCGCAAGCACGTGGTCCGTGCGTCGCACCTCGACGACCTCGTGCGGCTCGGCTCGCTCACCCCGCAGGCGGCGGCGTTCCTCGACGCCTCGGTCCGCGCCGGGCTGAACATCCTCGTCGCGGGCGCGACCCAGGCGGGCAAGACGACGATGCTCAACGCCCTCGCGGGCTCGGTCCCGCCCACGCAGCGCGTCGTCACGTGCGAGGAGGTGTTCGAGCTCCGGTTCGCCGTGCGGGACGTCGTGTCCATGCAGTGCCGCCAGCCGAGCCTCGAGGGTACCGGCGAGATCCCGTTGCGGCGCCTCGTCAAGGAGGCGCTGCGCATGCGGCCGGACCGCATCGTCATCGGGGAGGTCCGTGAGGCGGAGAGCTTCGACCTCCTCGTGGCCCTCAACGCAGGCGTCCCCGGGATGTGCACCCTGCACGCGAACTCGGCTCGCGAGGCGATCACCAAGATGTGCACCCTGCCGCTGCTCGCCGGCGAGAACGTCTCCGACCGCTTCGTGGTGCCCACCGTGGCGTCTGCGATCGACCTCGTCGTCCACCTCGGCGTCGACGTCGACGGGCGGAGGGTGGTGCGCGAGGTCCTGGGGGTCACGGGGCGGGTCGAGCAGGGCGTGGTGGAGGCCGCGGAGATCTTCGTCCGGAACGGGGACCGCCTGGTGCGGGCGGACGGGTTCCCGCCCGGCGCGGACCGGTTCGCGCGTGCGGGGATCGACCTGGCTGCCGTGCTGCACCCCGGGCGCGCGCTCGTCGCGGACACCGCGGCAGGCCCGGCGTGGTCGGGGGCGAGCTGACGTGGGCGTGGTCGCGGGATTCCTGCTCGGTGCCGGCCTGTTCTGCGTCTGGTGGTCCTTCTGGACGCCGGGCCCGCCCCGGGAGCGCCGCGCGGACGGCTGGGCGGCCCGCACCCAGGACCTCCTCGTGCAGGCGGGTGCGCCCTCCGTGACGCCAGGCGCTCTGGTGGCGACGAGCGCGGGCGTGGGGCTCGTGGTCCTCCTCGTCGCGACGGTGCTCGCGGGGTCGGTGACGATCGCCGCGTGCTTCGGGGCGATCGCCGCGTCGCTGCCGGTGCTCCTCGTGCGCTCTCGTGCCCGACGCCGGAGGGCGCGGCTGCGCGACGTGTGGCCCGAGGTGCTGGACCACCTCGCCTCCGGGGTCCGCGCGGGTCTGTCGCTGCCCGAGGCCGTGGGCCAGCTGGGCGAGCGTGGCCCGGCGGAGCTGCGGGAGCCGTTCGCCCGGTTCGCGGTGGACTACCGCGCGTCAGGGCGCTTCGGGGACTGTCTGGACCGGCTCAAGGACCGGCTCGCGGACCCCGTGGCCGACCGCATCGTGGAGTCGTTGCGCCTGACGCGCGACGTGGGCGGGACGGACCTGGGGCGACTCCTGCGCACCCTGTCGGCGTTCCTGCGGGAGGACGCGCGGACCCGCGGGGAGCTCGAGGCGCGCCAGTCCTGGACGGTGAACGGCGCGCGGCTCGCCGTCGCGGGCCCCTGGGTGGTGCTCGGGTTCCTGGCGTCGCGGCCCGAGACGGCGGCGGCCTACAACTCGCTGACCGGGGCGCTCGTACTCGGCGTCGGAGCCGCCTGCTCCGCCGCGGCGTACCAGCTCATGCTGCGGATCGGGCGCCTGCCCGAGGAGGAGCGGGTGCTCCGATGAACGTGCTGGACGTCTCACTGACGGGGGCCTCGATCGGAGCGCTCGGTGGGGTGGGGGTGCTCCTCGTCGCGGCCGGTGTCCGCGGTCGTGCGATCCGGCTCGACGAGCGCCTCGCGCCCTACCTGCGGACCCACGACACGACGTCGGTGCTCCTGCGCGACCAGCCGACCTGGACGCCGTTCCCGACGGTCGAGCGCTTGGTCGCGCCGGTGCTCGCGGACGCCGGCCGGGCGCTCGAGCGGCTCGGCTCCACGTCCTCCGACGTCCGCCGTCGGATCGAGCGCGCGGGCCGTCGTCAGACCGTCGAGCAGTTCCGTGCACGCCAGCTCGTGTGGGGCGTCGTCGGGCTCGCCCTGGGTACGTCGTTCGCGATCGTCCTCGCCGCGACGCGGGGCTCGTCCGTCGTGCTGCTCGCGCTCCTCGCGCTGCTGTGCGGGGTGGGAGGGGTCCTCGTCTGTGACCACGCCCTGACCCGCGCGGTACGACGCCGGGAGCAACGCATGCTCGCGGAGTTCCCGACCGTCGCCGAGCTGCTCGCCCTCGCGGTGAACGCCGGCGAGGGCCCGGTCGCGGCGCTCGAACGGGTCGCCACGACGGCCCACGGAGAGCTCTCGGAAGAGCTGCGCGCGACGCTCGCGTCCGTGCGCGCCGGCACGCCGCTCGCGCGGGCGCTCGAGCAGCTCGCCGATCGGACGGGTCTGCCGAGCCTGACCCGGTTCGCGGAGGGCGTCGCCGTCGCGGTGGAGCGCGGGACCCCGCTCGCCGACGTCCTGCGCGCCCAGGCGCAGGACGTGCGCGAGTCCGGGCGCCGCGCACTGATGGAGGCGGGTGGCAAGAAGGAGGTGGCGATGATGATCCCGGTCGTCTTCCTCATCCTTCCCGTGACGGTGGTCTTTGCCGTGTATCCGTCGCTCGCCACACTGCGGCTCGGATTCTGAGCGGGGGCTCCCCGGGGTGCGCTCGGCACCCGCACAGCTTGAGAACGACACGACCGACGACGGACGAACCAGGGGGAACCATGCAGGGGTGGGGTCGCAGGACGCAGGGTGCGCGGCGAGCAGGGCGCGAGGCGGTCGAACGCCTGCTGCGCGGAGACCGGGAACGGGGCGACGTCCCGGGGTGGGTGCTCATCACCCTCGTGACTGTGCCCAGGAGTCACCCGATCGGGTCCGGCGGGTGAGTGCTGGTACCGGTCACGTTCGTGACCGTGCCCAGGAGTCACCCCTCGTCTTCCGCCACGTCCTGACGGTGCGCGCACAGTAGCCCACGCGCGCGGCCGTCTCACAGCCCCGCAGGTCAGCCCTCCGTGTGCGGGCGGACAGCCCACCGCCGCGACGGGTCAGCGCCGATCGGCGTCGTGTGGGACTGCCACCGGCCGACGTCGGCGCATCCCTCCGCGGCGAGCGCCCCGCACACCGGACACTCCCAGAGCGTGTGCCACCACGGGTCCGAGCACCCGCACCGGACGAACCGCTCGTGCGGACGGTCGCGAACGGTGCCCCACGCGGACGCGCACGCCGGACACCGCCGCGGCGGGATCTTCAACCACCGGCCCCGCCGGACCTCCACCCAGCCCGGCCACCGCTGAACGCCCATCCCTCCATCGTCGCACTGTTCGAACCTGTGTTCGAACGCGACGAAGCGCCCCCGCCCTCCACGTGGGAGGAGCGGGGGCGCGGTCGCGTGCGGGGACGGTCAGGCGGTCGGACGCCAGCCGAGCTCGAGAAGGTGCTCGACGATCTTGTCGGCCGCGCTGATCGGACCAGCGTTCGTGCCGTAGGCGGCCTCGATGTCGACGTCGTGGTACTCGAGCAGGTCGCGGACGGCTTCGGCGACCTCGTCCTTCGCGGCGCTCACCTCGGGGACCTCGTAGCCGGCGGGCGCGGACGTGTCGACGATCGACGTGATGACGTGCACGCCGTCGCCGTCCGGCTCGACGATCTTCGGCGTCGAGGACAGGCCGAGGTGGCGCAGCCACGCGTCGACGGCGGGGATCGCCATGATGCGCGCGAGGGCTGCGGAGACGGCCGCGAGGACCGCGCCGGCGGCGACGACCCACGCGAGCCACCGGTCGGGCAGGTACTCGCCGAGCTCCTCGTGCAGGATCGCCGCGACGAGCGGGGCGACCAGGCCGAGCACGAGCACGACGGAGAGGACGGTCTGCACCGCGGTGCGCCAGGACGCACGGCCCGGGTTGGCCTGCTGGGTGGACGTGGTGGTCACGAGGTGGCTCCGATCAGGTGGGCGAGCACCCGCAGGGGCTCGAGGACGAACACGTGGACGATGGCGACCGCGAGCGCGACGCCGAGAGCGAGGGCCGCGGCCGCGACGGCTGCGGCCGCGGCGACGCGCCGCACGAGGCGTGCGGCGCGGCGACGGGTGCGCGGGGTCACCGGAAGAGGCGGCCGGCGTTGAGCTCGGCCTGGATGACCTTCACGCCGGCGGACGGGCGGCCCCACTCGCCGTCGCCGACGTACCCGCGGGCCCGGCCCGTGGGCGTGGTCTCGAGGTACTGCTGGAACGCCCAGTCCGTTCGCGTGCGCGCGATGACCGCGGACGGGACGTTCTGCCGGTGACCGAAGCCGTCGACCTCGAGCACGCGCCCGTCGTAGTCGCGGAAGCCGCGGGCGTTGAGGAAGCGCTGCAGCGCGCGCGTGAAGTTCGACGGCGCGCTGAGTGTCCCGTCCGGGTTGGCCGAGCCGATCGCGCGCTGCATCGCGCCGAGCGTGCCCGAGCCCTCGAACCCGTCCTCGTCGAGCTTCCCGCTCGACGGGGACGGGGCGGGGCGCGCCGGGGCCGACGCGCCGTTGATGCGCGCGACGAAGCCCGCCCAGCCGCCCTCGGCACCGGACAGGAGCTGCGTGGGGCAGTTCTTCCCGGTGATGTCGTGGTGGTTCTTGAGCGCGTCGCCCACGCCCTGCGACCGCGCCACCGCGCGAGCTCGATCCCGTTCTGGACGGTCTGGGCGTAGTCGCCGTCGGGGTTCACGCACAGCTCGACCGAGACGTAGTGCAGCCCGCCGCGCCCGGCGGACCACGTCTTGATCCCGTTCGGGAACGACTGCACGGCCTCGGTGTCGTCGACCGTCCAGTTCCACGACGCGTTGCGCACGTTGCCGCGCTTCTGCAGCCGGGCGTGCGCCGCAGCGTTCGCGCCGCGGCTCTTGTTCGCCGTCTCGTGGAAGAGGATGCCGAGCGCCTTCGAGCCCGCGCCGTCGGTCATCGACCGGACGATCGAGGCGGGCGCGAGGTCCTGTCGGGTGGTGACCATGGGGAGCCTCCTGGGTATGACGAGGCCCCGGCCGCCGTGGTGGCGGCCGGGGCCGTGGGTGGGTGTGGGTGCTTGGGTCAGTCGCGCGGCCAGGGCGCTCGTGCGTCGATCTGCTCGCGCGTGATGCCGAGCTCGAGGAGCCAGCCGCGCAGCTCGGATGCGTTCTCCGCGTAGCGGCGGGCCTTGCGGTAGGCGTCGTCGCGCTCGGTCTCGGTGGTGCGCAGCCGGGCGTAGGCGTCGTCGCGCTGGCGCACGAGGCCGGCGTTGCGGCCTCGCTCGCGGGCGGCCGCGCCGGACAGCCACGCGGTCAGGCCCTTGGCGAGGGTGGGGACGAGCGCGCCGCCGCCGACCGCGACGATGAGCGCGGCCCAGGCCTGGGCGGTGGTGAGGTCGATCAAGGCCCCCGCCTCTCAGTCGTCGTCGTGCCGGCGGGAGACAGGTGGTTCGGGGTCGTAGGCGTAGCGGCGAATCCGGAACCACCGGACCGCGAGCAGGAGCGCGAGCATCGTCAGCGCACCGGCCTGCGGCCAGCGGTTGCCGTCGGGGATCGTCAGCTCGAGCGTGACGACGACCATGACCCAGACCGCGAGTCCGGTGATGCACGCGATGACGGCGGCCCGCTCGAGCCACCAGACCCCGGGCAGGGTCGCGAACACGCCGAGCACGCCGCCGAGGATGATGAATCCCGCCCAGATCGTCGTGAGCACGGGGCCGAGCTCGCCGGCCACTGACGACGGTGGATCGACGAGCGCGGACAGCCCCACCCCGAGCGCGACCATGTAGGCGATCCAGTGCAGGAACGTCACGACTTTGGGTTCCTGGACCTTGCCCCAGAGCCCTTGCAGAACACTCATGTGATGCCCCTTCCTGGGCATGACGAAGCCCCCGTCACCACGCGGTGCGGGGGCTCGGAGAGGACGTGTCAGACGGCGAGCACGCTGACGCGGTTGACCGTGACGCCTGCGGCTGGAGTGACCGTCACGGGGATGTTCGCGGACGCGTCCGCGGGGAGCGTGACGACGCGGCGCACCCGCGACACCCCGGCGGGCACGTTGTGCGTGCTGACCTCGCCCGCCCCGACCTGCACGGTGAGGGTGGTCGCGGCCCCGGCCTCGACGTCGACGAGGACCTCGCGCGACGCGCCGAGGTGCTGGTCCTGTCGGTACTGCGTGATCTGCACGACGTGCGCCGTGCTGCCCGGTACGGCGACGGGTGCCTGCGTGGGCGGGGCGACGTCGTGCCGGCGTGCGGTGTCGGAGTCGGCGAGCCACAGCCCCGAGTACGACAGCACGACGAGCGTGCCGGCATCGCGTCGTGCCGCGATGTCGGCGAGGAACGCCGCGAGCTGTGCGGTGGTGAGGTACCCGGCCTCGTCGAGGTAGTTCGCGTGCAGCATGAACGCGACCCCGACCCCACGCGCGATCGCGGTGTTCAGCGCGCTCGTGATGGACGACGGCGCGGCGTCGTCGATCGTGATGTGCGGCGCACCGATCGGCTGGGCGGTCGGGTCGAGGACGCGGTACTGCCCGGGCGCGTACCCCGCGACGAACGCGTGGTTGCCCATGATGAGCTGCCCCGCGGCGGTCTCGGTGTTCTGCGCCGTGGTCGCGAACGGGGACGCGCCCATGTACGCGCCGGCCGCGAGCCCGGGCGGGCACCAGCCCTCGACCGCGAGCCCGGGGAGGTTCGTGCGGAGCGTCGTGAGCGAGTCGACGATCTGCTCCTGCAGCGCCTGGGGCGTGGTGGCGTTGCCGTGGTTCCCGCCGTGGTTCCACACCTCGCCGCCGTGATCGAGGCACATCGTCTGCAGCTCGGCCCACGTCATGTTGTCGTCGCCGGTGCCGAGGTTCTGCGGGTTGATCGCCTGCGCCCACGGGAGCTGGTACTGCTTGAGCAGGGGGAGCACCTTCGCCTCGAACGCGTCGAGGTGGTGGTCGAACCGGAGCGCGACGACGGGCTTGCCCCCGGTGCCGATGCGGCCACCGCGGCGGACCCGCGCCCGGGAGACGAGGTCGACGTGCCGGTACGGTCCGGCATCGGTCACGGTCGTCGCGCCGGAGAACAGGTTGCGCCACCCCGTCCAGTTGCCCGTCGAGGCGGAGGTCGTGGCGCGGAAGAACATGCTTCCCGACCCTAGCGTCGAGGACCAACGCTGCACGGTGAGCACGGGTGAAACCTGCAGCACCTCGAGCACCCCGGGCAGAGCGTCCGGCGCGTTGAGGAGCGACGCGGCGACTCCCGCCGTCTCCGCGACGTACAGGCCCGGGGTGCGCAGCGCGTTCAGGTCGCTTCCCGACGTGAGAACCGTGATGGGGTCGGCGCGCATGTCGCGCCAGGACGACCACGTGCCCGAGCCGACCGAAACCACGGACCGCAGCCACACCGTCGTCGCGTTCCCGATGGTGATGTACTGCTGCGACACGAACCCGTTCAGGGTCCGGGTCACGAGCACCGTGCCCGCGCCCAGCCCCGGGCCGTTAACCAGAGACTCCCCGATCGCGTTCGTCGCGACCGAGTACACGCCCGCCGTCGTGATCGTGTTGAGGTCCGTCCCTTCGGCGATCGCGCCCTTCACGAACGACGCTGCCGCCTCAGCGTCTCCGATCGCCGCGTCCGTGGTGGTGGCGAGCTGAGCCCACCACTCCTTGGACGGGTGCAGCACGTCGCCGCTCGGGTAGATGATCCCGCGGCCGGTCTGGCCCATGTGTTAGCTCCTTGCGAGGGGGTTGAGGTCGAACTGGTCGAGGGTCTTGCCCGCCCAGTAGGTGTCACGGTCGTCGAGGGTTGCCCCGGACCAGACGAGGTCGTAGTCGTCGAGCGACGGAGCGATGCGCTCGACCTGCGTCACGCGCAGGGAGAGGCGGCTCGTCCCATTGCCCGCCGAGACTGTGTGTCTGAGCCCGAACACGAGCCCGGTGACGCGAAGGCCCGAACGGTGCCGGTCCTCGAGGACGACGCGGTCCCCGAGCTGGCGGCGCGGATCGAAGTTCACCTCGACGTCGTCGAGGTACGGGGTGCGCACGGTCGCGGTCGTCGCGATCCAGTCCGCGAGCGCCTGGGCTTGCGCCTGTGTCTGGACCCACCAGCCGGCGTCGTGCGTGTACACGGCCGCGCCGTCAGGCCCGGTCGCTACCGCAGCGGTCGTGGCCTTGACCACCTGGAACTTGCCGCGCCCGCGCAGCACGGGGAGCTCCTGGCCGAACCGGGCCGACCACACGCCGGTGCCGGCCTCGGACGGGCCCTGCAGCTCGGCGTTCTTGCCCGAGGGCACGGAGCCGACGGTCGTGGTGATCGCGTAGGACCGCCAGTCGATGCGTCGTAGCGCGGTGTCGACGAGCGTGGTCGCTGCCCATGCCTCTCCCGAGGCGTCGGACAGGACCGCGCCGGTGAACGACCCGAGGCCGAAGTTGAAGTCGCTCAGGGTCGACGAGGGGCCGGCCTTCGTGATCGAGGTGTCGACCATGATCCAGTCCTCGCCGCTGGCGGGATGGACCACGTCGGCGACGACGTCGCCAGAGTCGACGGAACCGCCACCAGCCCACAGCGTGACGGAGTCGCGGGAGGCGCGGGTCACGGTGACGTCGGACCACGTGACCTCGACGCCGGAGTAGACGTCGCGCCACTGGTCGGACCACGACGCGTCGAGCAGGTCGTGCTCGGACGTGAGCGTGCTCACGGGCCCGGTGCCGATCGCGTCGCGCGCGACCCAGCGCAGCCTGCCGACCTCGTCGAGCCACATCGCCGAGCCGACCGCCGCAGCGTGCTCCTTGAGCAACGTGAGGGCGTCACGGCCGATGATCGAGGGCTGCACGACGATGTTGTGCATGCTGACCCCGCCGAGAGTGAAGACCGCCGTCGGGGTGTGGGTCAGCCCGGCGAACGCGGACGCGGGGAACGAGACGCGCGCCGCGCCGACGCGGGCCGTGCCGGAGGCGAGGACGCGGACCGCGGTCATGGCGTTGGCCAGCAGCCCGGCTGGCGCAGCGACGGTCGCGGTCGCGGCCGCGCCGGTGTCGGTGCGCAGCTCGGCCGTGATGTTCGATCCCGTCGGCGTGATGCGCGCGATCGCGCGCGACGCGGCCCCTCGGGCGACCGTGACGACGTTCGTCCCGGAGGGCGCTTGCAGCGCGACGAGCGTGGGCGAGAGCACCATGCGCAGCGTCGCGGTGCCGAACGTGACCGTGATGTTCGGGTTCCCCGCCTCGGCACCGGGCCACTGCAGGAGGATCTCCATCGGCGCGTCGAGCAGCCGCGCCGTCGACGGCGTGTACGTCGCGTCGACGTCCTGGACGCACAGGCCCCACGGCGCGGACGCGAACACGGGGAACGCGCCGCCGACAGGCGCCGCGCACGTCGTGACCTCGCCGACCTCGGGCCACATCGACCCCATCGCCGTGACGGAGACGACCGCTCCGACCCCGACCGCCGGGGTCGCGTTGAAGCCGCAGCGCCGCAGCACCTGGTCCGCGATCCAGATGCCCGACATGCCGATGTACCGCGCGATCGCGCCTGGGGTCACGGGCGGCATCGCGTTCATGAGCGGCTGCATCGTGATCGGGCGGTTCAGCCGGTCGATGTCGTCGACGAGGTCGGAGGACACCTGACCGTCGGCGAACGTGCCATCCGCGGCATCGACGCGGCCGGTGAGCAGCACGCACGTGCCGTGCTCGTTGCCCATCGCCGCGACGACGCGCGAGCCGCTCGGAGGTGGGATCGCGCCGCGACGAGCCCACGGGGTAGGGGACCGGTCGGTGGCGTCGTCGGGCTGCGACCACACCACCGTGCCCGACGCTGCGGTCAGGCCCGACCCGCCCAGCAGGGATCCAGGGAGCGACGACGCGAGCTCGCGGGAGACCGAGACGACGTCGGCCTCGAGCGGGGCACCGTCGACCGCGACCACGGCCGTCGGCGACGTCACCTCCGCCGTCGACGACCAACCCGGGATCGTCTGCACTAGCCAACCTCCATCACCGTGAACGTGTGCTGCGCACCGCGCCCGTCCGGGTCGTCGTGCGCGAGCACGACGCTCGTGTCGAGTCCCGGGAAGAGACACCGGGGCATGCCCTGGCCCGGGTACCAGCCCCGCGCCTCGTCCGTCCACGTCACGGCCGGGCGGGCGAGGCGGGACGCGCCGAAGGCCACGACGTACATGGCCGCTGCTCCGGGAGGGGGCATAGCCGATACGGCGACCCGACCGAGCTCGGGCCCAGCGAACGACCCGCCCGCCGTCACGCTGCTGAGGCCGGCGCCCGCCGCGTCGACCCACTGGATCCGCACGGAGACGGCCGCGCCGGTCGCGTACACCGACGCGGTGACCGGACGCCCCGGGACGACCGGGACGTCGTCACGCGCACCGTTGCGGCGCGGGAGGAACACCTGATCCGCGGTGGAGGCGACGGCGAGCGACCGGCCAGCGCGACCACCACCGACGAGCGGGACTGCGCCGGCGGCCGTCACCGTGCCCGTCGTTGTCCACGATCCCGGCTCGAGGGTGGACGCCGTCGGGGTGAGGAGGTTCGTCACGGCCGCCCACGGGTCGACGTACCAGAACGGGCCCGACCCGTACTCCCCGCTGACGAGCGCGGCGAGGTTCGCCACCTGCTCGGGCGTGGAGTACGACAGATCGACGGCGAGCTGACGCAGCGCACGCGGCGCCTGGTGCGCCTTGCGCACGCCGCCGAGCGTTGTCCGGTACGTCGTTGCGCGCGCCACCGACGGCGCGATACCTCGCGGCGCACGGACCTCGACGAGGCCCCCGAGCGGCCCGACCCATGCCATCAGCGTCCACCCCGTCTCTCGCTGTACGCGCCCGCTTCGGCGACCGCGGTCGCAAACTCCCGCCCGCCCACGGACACCCGCACCGGGCGGTCCGCGAGGCCAGCAACGACGCGGTCCGCGAACCGCTCCAGAGCGGCATCAGTGACGCCGCCCAGGGCAGCGGGCGCAGGACCGGGTCCAGATGTCGAGGCGGCGACCGTGCCACCAAGGGCGAACCGAGGCAGAGCGTCGTCGTTGATCGCCTTGAGGAGCTGTCGGTGCTTGCGTGCCGGGCCCGCGGCGATGACCTCCTCGTCCGGCATCGCGAGGATCGGTACCGAGTCCTTGCCCGGGATGCCGCCCGTGACGGTCCCGCCCTCGGCCATCGCGCGCATGTTGTAGCCCATCGACGTGACCTGAGTCCCGGTCTTCGCGTCGAAGTAGATCGACACGCGACGCCCGTTCCAGGTCCGCTCGAACCGCTGGAGCGTCGACTCCGCGGAGTCGACGTTCGCGTACACGTCGGTGCCGCGCGTGAGCGGGATCTCGAGGACCTGGTCGACGAGCGCGGCGACCTGGCCGGTGTTGTACCCGGCGGCCGCGGCCTGGTCGAGGAGCCGCTGCCGGCCGGTCGCGAGCACGGCGTTCGCCTGCTCCTGCGACCCCGTCTGCTCGAGCGTTGCGTCGTACAGCGCTTGCAGGTCGTCCGTCAGGCCGAGGATCGTGCGCTGGTTGTCCCGGCCCATCTGGTCCCCGGTGGACAGGCTGTTGTTCCAGCCCTCCTGCTTCTCGGTCAGCGCCGCGAGCCCGTCCTCGAAGTCGAGGCCCGCCTCGATCGACGTCTGCTCGAGGTCATGCTGCTCGCGCAGCGCGTTGTTCACGCGGTCGATCGCGTCGGCCTGCTTGATCTGCTCGACCGTCACGCCCTCTTCTGCGGCGCGCAGCTGGTACGCGTTCTCCTCGGCCTCGAGCATCGTGTCCGCGTGCGTCTGCAAGGACGTGATCGCCCGCTCCCGCTCGCGCCACTCCTTGGCGAGAGCGTCGGCCGCAGGCGCGTCGAGTAGCGGATCGAGCGCCTTGTACTGCGCGTCGATGAGCTCGTTCTGCTCCTTGAGCAGCTCGATCTGCCGCTCGACGGACGAGTAGTCCGCCCGGCCGAACGCGTCGTAGAGCGAGGTCAGGGAGACCTCGGTCCCGTCGAGCGCGCCCGAGATGTCGTCGAGGTTCGTGACCGCGTCCGACTGCCAGAGCTCCCACGCGGAGCGGACGTCCGTGACCTTGACGAGCATCTCGTCGAACCGGGCGACGAGGTCCGCCCGGTCGAACTCGGCGCCAGCGTCCTTGATCTCGAGCGCGAAGTCGCCTGCCTCCTCCTTCGCGTCGTTGATCCGGTCGGCTGCCTCCTGCGCCTTCGAGATCACGACACCGAGCCCGGCTGCCGCGACCAGGCCTGCCGCGGCGCCGGCCGGGCCGAAGCCGACGAAGGCGTTCGCGAGGGTCTCCTGGATGATGTCGGCGACGTCGTCGAACTCGCCGGTGAACGACGCCGCGCCCTCGCGCGCGGTGCTGTTCGCCTCGTCCTTGAACTCGGAGAACCCCTCCTCCGTGCGCTTGAGGCCGTCGTTCACGCCGGACGGGTCGACCTCGGGCTGGACGACCGTGTCGTCGATGTCCTGGAGCGTGTCGTACACCTTCGCCGCGCGGTCCATCGCGTCGTCGATGTCGGCCTGGATCTCGGCCTCGGGCCGGGCCCGGTCCACCTGCTCGAGCTCGTCCGCGAGCGCCTCGAGGTCGGCCATGGCGTCGAGGGCGTCGACGACGACCTTCGGGTCGATGTCGGTGCGGCCGACCTTCTCGAGGAGCTCCTGGACGTCGGCGAGCTTCTGGTCGGCGTCGGCGGTGTCGGCGTCGATCTCGACCGTGGTCGGGACCTTCGTGAGGTCGGTCTGCTCGCCCTTGACTCGCTTGACCGCGGCGTCGACCTCGGCCGTGTCCGCGGTGAACGCGGTCTCGAGGGTTGCGACTCGGAGGGTCGTTGCCATCAGTCACCTCCGAGTGCTCGGTGCAGGCGCGAGGTTGGCTCGCTGGGCAGGGTGAGGATGAGGGACCGCAGGGGCGGCCATGGCCGTCGCCAGGTGGCGGGGTCGGTGAGGTCGACGCCGTAGAGCCGGGCGAGGTCGGCGACGACGAGGCGCCAGTGTCCGAGGATCTCTGGCCAGCCGACCACGATCCCGCCTGCCGCCCGTGCGGACGGCAGGCGGGCCTTCACGTGGTCTGGGATGTCGTACCGGTCGAACGTGCCGTCTTCGTTCGGTTCGCCGACGCCGTAGACCGCGAAGTCCTCGACCGTGACCGGGATCGTGACGGCGTCGGGCGCGCTTTTCCCGCGTCCTCACCGTCCGTCTCGCGGGCGCGGTCGAGGTACTTCTGGGCGGCGTCGATGCCGAGCGCCCACGCGATCCAGGCGACGGTGCCGCACTCGTTGACGACGACGCTCGGCACAGCGTCGGCGTTCATCTGCTCGACGACGTCGGCACCGAGCGCGAGCGTGCGGATCGTGTCGTCGCCGAGGACGTCGGCGAACGCCTTCGCCCGGGCGGCGGCGTCCTCGATGGTGCGAGCCGCCCACAGTGCGACGAGGCGGGCGCCGACGTCCGCCGTCGGCGGCCGCACACGGTAGGTGCGGCCGCCGACGGGCAGGTCGAGCGACGCGTCATCTTCGATGGACGTGAGGTGCTCGGTGAGTCCTGACAGGTCCACGCGTCAGGCCACCGTGTACGACACGGGGTCGGACGACCCGGCCGCGTTCGTCACGACGACGTCGGACGGCCCCGCGGCGGTCGCGGGGATGACCGCGATGATCGTCGACGCGTTGACGACGGTGAACGCGTCAGCACCGACGGCCAGCGCGTCGATCGTCACGCCGGTGACACCGACGAAGTTCTGCCCGGTGATGGTGACCTGCTCGCCCGCCGACCGACCGGCGGGCGTCACCGCGGTGATCGCCGGCGGGGTCGACGCCCCCGGCGTGGACGCAGGGTTGGGGATCTTGTGCGCCTCGCCCTTGCCCGTGAGCGTGAACTGCGACGCGCGGACCTCTCCGGTCGGGCCGGTGTTCACCCAGGTCTCGTCGGTGGTGACGAACCCCTCCCACGCGTCGTCCGGGTCGGGCGTCATGCCCTCGGTCTTCGGGAAGTCGTACCAGCGCACGTGCAGCGTGTTCGCCTCGCCCTTGCTGTTCGCGGCGTCGCGCATCTTCGCGTACTCGGGAAGGCGCGATCCGTCGGCCTTGCGCGGGGTGTCGAGGGTGGGGACGAGCTGGTGCCCCACGCCGGTGATGCCCTGGTTCGGGGCGCCGTTGTCCTCGTAGGTCTGCTCGTCGCGGGTGGTCTTCGGGCGCGTCACGGTGAGGTTCGTCAGGAGTCGCACGCGCTGCCAGAGCGGCTCCGCGACGCTGCCGAGGTTGACGTCCATCGCGTACTCGTAGCTCGACGCGTGCTCGAAGCCCGCGGGAACGGTAGGGGGAAGCGGCATGTCTCAGTCCTCCGGGAGGTCGATGATGATCTGGTAGCTGTCCGCCCTCGCGGAGCGGTGGTTCCCGTCGACGCCCATCGGGGCACCGCGGGGTCCAGGGGTGACGACGGCGAACCCCGCAACGCGGGACAGGCCGGCCAGGGCGTCGAACGCGCGCGACGCGAGCTCATCCGGCGAGCTCGGGTCGCGCGGCGCACCGCGGAACCGCAGCTGCACGCGACGCACCGACAGCGCGCCCTCGGCCATGCCGTCGTCCGCGGCGTAGAGCGTCACCCCGACGGCGCGGTTCGGGGTCGTGCCGATCGGGCCGTAGTACAGCCCGACGTCGTCGGCCTCCGTGTACGCGGGGCCGGCTGGCCGCCATGCCCACCCGCACCGGTCCGCCAGGACCTCGATCACCCGCGTCACGAGCACCTTGTCGTCCACGTTCACCCCCTGGGCGTCGTCCGGACGCGCTCGGGCGTCGGTACAGTCGTCGGCGTGAGGACGAGATCCGCGCTGGCAGGGGCCGCGCTCGTGATGGTGCTGGCTGGCTGCTCTGGGCAGGTGCAGCCGCTGCCGACGGTCACCGTGACCGAGACGGTCACCGCGACGGAGACGGTCACGGCGGAGCCCGAGCCGGAGCCCTCGCCCACCGCGCCGGCACCGGTCGCCGAGCCCGAACCCGCGCCAGCTCCGGAGCCTGCGGCGCCCGCTGGCGAGCCGACGATCGAGGAGATGTACCCGGTCGCGCTCGAGAAGTGCACCCAGGCCATGATCGACATGGGCCTCTACACGCGGCAGGACACCGCGCAGCACTCGTGCGAGGTCGCGCTCGACCCCTCAATGGACTCGGGGCGAACCATGATCGACCAGTACTACACGATGGATCTCAGCGTCCTCGACTAGCCGATCGCGGCCTCCGCCGCCTTCGCCGCCGCGGCGCCGATCGCCTGGATGGAGTCCGAGCCGGTGACGGCGGCCTCCATGAACTTTGCCTGCCCGTCGTCGTGCTGGTCGGTCAGGTCCTCGTGCACATAGACCGCGTAGTCCAGGTCGGTACCCATCTGCCCGTCTAGACCTTGCGTCTCGACGAAGTACGACCCGGCGAGATCACCCCGGTCCGTCGGGGTGAGCGCCTGCGTGCGGTCGCGCGCGGTGTTCGCCATCGCGAGCACGGTCGCCTCGCCGGCGGCGTGCACGGCCGCGAGCGCCTGGTCCCACGCTTCGGTGGACGCCACGGCCCCTCCTAGGTGAGGTTGAGGATCTGCACGGCCGGGAGGGTCTCGTGCGCGGAGCGGCCGGTGGAGATGACCTCGGCCTCGCGGGAGGCCGGCGTGCCGGGCCACACGGTCACGAGGGACCCGGGCGGCATGATGACGTCGAAGCCGCAGTGGAGCTGCGTGGAGCTCACGACCTCAGCGCCGGTGGCGTCGAGCACGAGGCGGACCTCCTCGTTGACGAAGCACGCGAACGGCTCGGGGTCGGCGTAGATCGGGCCCATGCCACCCTCGCCCGTCTTGGCCTTGCCGACGGCCTCGTGCGGGGTGCACCACTCGGGCAGCGGGTTGACGTTCACGGGGTGCTCGTCTCGTAGGCACCGGCCCACATGTCGGTGTGGCCGGCGCGCTGGCGGGTGAACCCGAGCTGCCGGCGCTCGGCCTTCGTGAGATACAGGTCGCCGGTCGGGTTCGCGTAGGTCACGGCCTGGTTGAAGCCGGGCCACGCGCGCGACTCCTGCGTGACGGGCGGCCCGCCGTCGGTCCCGGCGGCCGGGCCCATGGCGCGCTCGACCATGTCGCAGACGATGCGCTCGAGCGTGAGGTTGGGCGCGGTGAGGTCGTCGAGGACGCCGCGCGAGTCCTCGTCGAGGATGAGCTGGGACGCGTCGACGAGCAGGACCTTGGCGCGGTCCTGCTCCGCGGTGGAGAGGGGCCGCCACCTGCCCTCGAGCTGTTCCACTGTGGCGAACGCCGGTGGGACGGTCAGCATGGCGACCCCTCTCTGTCAGTCGTTCTCGCCGGTGTCGCCGGCGGGCGGGTTGCCCTCGGTGCCGGTGGGGTTGCCGTCGTCGCCGGTCGGCGGGACGGGCTCCGGGTTGGGCTTGAAGTTGGCGACGAGGTCCTGGATGTCGGCCTTCTTCGCGTCGCCGGGCACCTCGATGCCGAGATGCTCGGCCCAGGCCGCCCAGTCCGCCTTGGAGCTGTTGCTCTTCGGCGCGACGGGCTCGCCCGTCTTGCCCTCACCGTCGGCGGGGTCGCCGTCGAGGAGCTCGTGGCCCCGCCGGAGCAGGGACTTCACGTGGACCTCGTCCTCGACCTCGAGGACGTTGCCGTTCTTCGCTCGGATCCGAGCCATGCTGTTCCCTCCTCCGGGATCAGGCGGACACGTAGGTCTGCACGGCCGTGGGCCGCAGGACCTTGCCGCCGTAGACGTGCAGGCCGTCGACCTGGTCGCCGAAGGCGTCCGTGACGGTCTGCGCGCGGGTCTTGACGATCTGGTCGGCGTAGGCCACCGACCGACCGTGGTAGCCGATCGCCGCCGGCTTGTCCGTGTTCGCGAGCGCAGTGGCCGGCGACTCGAGCACGGTGAAGCCGAGCAGGCGCCCGACGACGCCGTTGCGCAGCTCGCCGTCGGCGCCGGCCTCGTTGACCTTCACGAGGGACGACCCGGGGCCGAGCAGGAGCGAGATGAACTCGGGGTTCGCGACGATGAACCGGTCGGCCGTCGGGATCTTCGCCTTCGTGAGCGCCTTGCGCAGCGTGCTCACGATGCCGAACGCGCCGGCGAAGTCCGTGACCGCGGTCGTGCCGCCGCCGGCGGTGCCGTCGGCGAGCATCTCCGTGATGAGGTAGTTCTCCGCGACGTCCGCCAGGCCGGCGGCCGCGTCCGTCTGGACGGAGTCGAACGAGCCCGCGGCCTGCACGGCGTCGACGTCGTCGACCAGGTACGCGTAGTACTTCTTCTGGTCGATGTCGAGGTCCTGCGACGTGTCGGTCAGGTTGTCGCGGACGATCGACCCGGCGTAGGTCTTGATCGTCGGCTGCACGACGGACGTGATGCGGACCGTCTCACCGCCGTTGGCGATGTCGCCCTCGTACTCGGTGTTGAGCGTGGGGACGACGACCTGGGCGGCGTGCAGGTTCTCGAGCAGCGCCGCGTGCCAGATCGTCGGCTTGAAGTTCGTGATGGCCACGGGGGCCCCCTTCTTGGGTCAGCGGATGCCGAGCAGCTTGTTCAGGCGCCCCTCGCGGCGCGCCTGGTTGATCTGCCCGGGGGTCATGGACTTGAGGTCGTCGTCCGTGAGCTGCGTCACCGGCGCGGTGCTGGTGTGCGTGCCCTCGGTCGGGACGACCGGCCCCTTCGGGGCCGAACCGATGAGCGGCTTGAGGACCTCGGCGTGCGCCTGCAGCTCCTCGAGCGTGGAACCCGACAGCGCCGCCGCGGGGACACCGGTCTCCTCGGAGACCTGCGCCTTCCACTTCGCGACCTGCTCGCGCGTCTTGAAGCCCGTGAGCTCGGCCTGCGCCTCGTCGCGCTCGCGCTGGGCGAGCTCGACCGCGTCCAGCTTGGACTTCTCGATCTCCGCGAGCTTGTCGGCGGCGTCCTTGTTCTCCTTCGCGCGCGTCTCCCACTTGCGCGCCTCGGCCTTCCAGTCGGTCGTGTCCGCCTGTGCAGGGGACGCGCCGTCTCCGGTGGGCTGCGGGGCGCCGGCGGGCGGTGCGGGTTTCGGCGGGTCGGCGGGCGTCTGCTCGCCGGTCCCCGGGGCGCTGGCGTCCGCCGGCGCGCCGATGAACCGCAGCCGCTCGAAGCGGGGCGGCATGCCGGGCGTCGGCAGGGTCGTCGTCGGAGCCGAGTGCGTCTGGCGCGTGTTCATCGGGTCACGCTCCAACCGAACTCGGTGATGGTGACGGTCCCGGCGTGGCGGACGAGGTCGTCCGCGACGTTGTCGGGGATGCCGTTCTGGGTCAGCTCCGTGCGGAACTTCCCGAGGAGTACGGCGGTCGTCTCCTTCTCCTGCTCCGGCTTGCTGCCGTCGGTGGTGCTCATCTGGTGTCCTCCCGTGCGGGATCGCCACACGGCCCCGTGCGGGCCCGTGTGGTGCGGATGGTGGGGTGGTGCTGCCCTGGCCGTGCGGCCGGGGAAGTTCAGGCGGCGGCGTCCGTGGTGTGCTCGCCGTCGGGGTGGTCGCTCTCGCCGGGGAACTCGCGCTCGAGCCACGCGCTCACCTGGGCGCGGTGCCGCTCGAGCTGGCGCGGGTTCATGCGCGCGGTGTTGCGCGACGCGACGTAGGCCGAGACGTCGACCTCGGGGGCGTCCGGGTCGAACGAGGGGTAGGCGACGCAGTTGCACACGGGCGCGTGCGACGCGAACCGGGCCGTGGCCTCCTTGTAGACCGCGCCGCGGGCCATGAGCGCCCGGCAGAACCGGCACGCGCCCGGGCGGGCGCGACGCGCCCACCCGACGGCCTGCGAGCCGGGCCGGGCCGTGTTGCGGGTGATCGTTCGTCGCCCGGTCTGCAGGACCTCGCGGGTCGCGGTGTGCGTCACCGAGACGAGCACCTTCTCCGGGGTGTCGCCGTACAGCTCGTCGGCGGCGAACCGGACGCCGGACTCGATGTCCGCCAAGTTCGGCGGCGCCGTCGTCGGGGTGAAGGACCGCGCGGTCGACATCGCGAGGCGCCCGATGAGGCCCTGCTCGGCGGCGTCCCAGCGCAGCTCCTCGAACCAGTCCGCGGCGATCGTCGCCGCGACGTCGCCGTACCGCTGCACGAGGAGGGGCACGTAGTTCAGCAGCGCCGTGTGGACCCGGTCGGGCCGCGCCAGGTCGAGGTAGGACCAGAACGACCGCAGGTCCGCCTCGACCTGGCGCGTGAGCTCGATGTTCGCCAGCCGGTACGCGGCGATCTGAGCGTCCGTCGCCACGTCACACCGCCTCCGCCGGCTCCGCGGTCAGCGCGGCCGCGGCTGCCTGCGCGTTGTCACGAGCCGCCGAGGCGAGCAGCGCCTGAAGGTTCGCCCGGGACGCCGAGCGCGCGAGCTCGGAGCGGATGCTCTTGATCTCCTCCGGGTCGTACCCCATGCGCTCAAGCTCGACGGTCGTCTCGGCCAGGCGCGGGATCGCCTGCACGCGCGCGAGCGACGCCTGCGCGGCCATGACCTCCGACGGCTCGTACCACTTCCCCCACTTCGCGCGGATCGAGCGCGCCTCGGCGAGCGCCGTCGGGGAGTCGGTGGCCATCGCGACCGCACGGATCATGAGCCGCTGGTGCGCCGGGCCGAGGCTCGTGCGCTCCCAGAACTCGATGTCGATGCCGAGGTCGGCCCACGCGAACTGCATCGCCTCGGCGGAGTCCGGGTTCTCGTGCACGATGCCGAGCGACCCGACCGGCAGGTTCGTCTCGGAGGAGAACACCTGCGCGATCGAGCGCATCTGGTCGAGGTTCGGCTGCATCGTCTGCTGCGCGAACTGGCCGACCGTCGGGAGGTTGCCGTCCTCGTCGCGGCTCAGCGTGAGCAGACGGCCGAGCATGACCGTCCACGCCGGGATCTGGTTCCCGTTCTTGTCCTCGAACGCATCGTCCTCGGCGCCGAGCGCGTACCGCTGTGGTGCGTTGTAGAACTCCGCTCCGACCTCCGTGCGCAGCTGCGTGCGCACCGCGGCGTCGGTGTTGTACATGACCGCGCGCGAGATCCGCGAGCGCCCGAACGGGCGGTCGAGGTCGGCCCGGTAGGGCAGGAGTTCCACGGGCACGCCCATGCCGTGGTAGGCGACGTTGGTCACGTGGAAGAGGCCGTTCGCGACCCGGGTCAGGGTGATGACCCGCCCGGGCCGGTACAGGTTCATGACGGTGGGCTGCATCGTGATCCGGTCGATCTCGACGATCGACAGGGCGTTGCTCAGCGCGCGCCGGCGCCGGTCCCAGGTCCCCGTCGCGTCGGCGGCGTTGCGGTACGTCACGATCACGGGCGGCTCGCCGGCGGAGGTGTCGCCGACGTGGACGAACCCGAACGCGCACGACTGGATCAGCGCGGAGGTGTGCGCGGCCGGGGCTTCGGTCACCATGCGGTTCCCGTCCCAGATGTCGGAGACGACCGCGTTGAGCTCGTCGCCGCCGTCCGAGGTGAAGCCCTGCAGGATGGTCCGCCGCGACATCGCGTCGACGGCCTTCGCCGGCCACCCGACGACGACCTCGACCGAGCGCAGCGACGGCGGGATCGAGATCCCGAGGTCCTTGAGGACGTTCTTGCCGTCGTAGTACCGCTGGCGCAGCTCGTTGCGGGAGCGCTTCTCGTTGAGCTGCTGGATGAGCTCGAGGAGCACCGCCTTGTCGTCGTCGGCCAGCCCGACGAACGTCGCGGCCGTGATGTGCGGCGTCTTGTTGGTGCGCCTCACGCCATCACCCGTCCCTTCGTCTTGCGGCCCGGTCGCCGCTTGCTCGTCATCGCTGCCCAGTGGGCGAGCGCCACGGACTCGATCGGGGTCGAGTCGTCCTCGTCGGTCTTGGGCTCGAACCCCCACCCGCCGGCGACGCCGATCTTGCGTTCGGTCGTCCCGACCACGGACGCGTCCAGCACGTCGGGGTCCTCGAGGTGGGTGACCGTCTGGCGCTTGACCGCCTCGCGCAGCATCGTGTTCGCGGCGATCACGTTGTCCGTGGTGAGGTGGTCGACCTTGTCGACGTCGCCGGAGCAGATCAGCACACGTGCGGGGACGCCGGCGGTGCGCAGGTCGTTGCCGAGCCCGACCGCGCCGGCCTTGCCGTCGATGACGATCTGCGCGGCGTGCTCGTAGCGCTTCGGGCGCTCGGGATCGGTCGTGAACCACTGGACGATCCACCAGGTGCCCTCGGTCAGCGGCCGCCGCGCGATCGTCTCGACGTGCACACCGTCGTCGTGGCGCAGCGCCGCGGACAGGGACACCGACACGCCGTCGATCGAGAACTTCACGCCGTAGGACCGCACGCCCTCGGTGGGCGCGACCTTCACCTTGCGGTCGCGCCACTGGAACGGGTCGATCGCGCACCGCAGCTGCTCGAGCACGTCCCAGATCCCGAGCGCCTCGCGGCGCCACGCGTCGTCGCGCTTGATGTTCTTGCGCATGCGCAGGATCGACTCCCACGGCGTGCGGACCGGGTAGGACGGGTTCGCCTTCATGATCTGGTCCAGGTCCATCAGGTCCGGCCCGCCGGGCTTGCCCGTCTGCGGGTCGGCCGAGCACTCGACGTACACGCCGTCGCCGTGCACGCCCACGACCTGCCCGTCGGGCTTCGCCGCGAGCGCCTCGGTCCGCCGGGCCGTGAACTCCTCGCCCGGGTCGCGCGGGGCCGGCGGGGTGCCCATGAAGAACAGGAGCGCGCCGTGCGGGAGCCGTGCCTGGTTCGCGGCGGGGACCATCGCTTCGAGCGCCTCGTGGTCGAGGATCTGCGCCTCGTCGAACACCTCGATGTCGACCTCGGTCTCACCGCGGCCGAAGTTCTGCTTGCGCGACCCGAACCGGAGGACGGACCCGTTCTTGAACCGGATCTCGCGGTTGCCGTTGCCGGTGATGATCGCGAGCCGGCCGTGCTCGACGGCGATGTGCTTGCGGGCGCCCTTGGACCGGGCGAGCTTCACGAGCTGCGTGAACGCGCTGTTCGCGGTCGAGACACGGTGCGCGGTCCAGATCGCGTTGAGACCGGGGAACAGGACGCACAGCGCGAACACGATCCGCCCGACGATGAACGTCTTGGCGACCTGTCGCGGGATGGACAGGACCACGCCGCCGACCGTGGCCGCGAACTTGCCGTTCTCGCGCAGGCCGAGCGCGACCTGACCGAGGCCGTCCTGCCAGACGTCGAATGAGTCGCCCCAGGTGCCGCACAGCCGCGCGACCCTGAACCACAGCGAGTCGACGATCCCCTCGGGCACGACGACGTGACGCGCGACCTGCGACAGCTTGAGCGCGGCGCGGTCAGATGGCGCCGATGTCGAACCGGCGCTGGTCGTCGTCGGTGCTGTCATTCGTCGGCTCCTGCGGCTCCTCCGGGTCGGTCGCGGTTGCGCGCGGCACGAGCTCGGCGCGCAGCGCCGCGGTGCGGCCCGCGAGCGCCGCGACGAACTGGATCTGACCGCCGGCCTTCGCGGCGTCGAGCGCGTCGGAGACGAGGAGCAGGTCCGCGGCGGCGGGGATCTTCTCGGGGTCGATGCCCCGGCTCTCGAGCCACGCGCGGGCGGCCGCGCCCGACGCGCCGGCGGACTGCTGGGGGCGGGCGCCGGCGTCGGTGTTCTTCGCGTTGCGCTTGCGCACGCGGTCCTCGGCCCGGCGCACGGCCTCGCACTCGGGGACCTTGCACTGCCGCTTGCTGCCCTCGTGCTGCACGCCCGTCGGCCCGAGATGCCCACGACCAGCCATGACACCCTCCTGACTGCCGGAACGAACCCGCGGAACGGTGCGGAACCGTAGAGCGGATCATGCGGAAAACCCGGCCTGACCTGCGCGGGGATCTCGCAAAACCCCGGCTACGAGCCCCCTTGGCGGAGGGGAGGGGGTCCACCCGGGGGGCTCACCAGATCGACGAGTGCCGACCGCGCGGCCACGTCCTCGATGCACGGGCCGCGACCCGCTCGCGCGAACGACGCCGCTTGTTGCAGTCGGCGCAGATGCACCGCGAGTTCTCGAGCGAGTCCAGGCCACCGCGCTCGACGGGCACGATGTGGTCGACCTCGACGAGCGCCGGGTTGTACGTGCCACGCACCCGCCGACCCCAGTCGAGCGTGCGACCGCAGAGCGGGCAGCGCGTGATCCCCGCGCGCTGGTCGAGGTCGCGTCGCTCGCGCACGATGCGCAGCCACTTCGCTGTGCCCGTGCGCGACGTCGCCACGGTGTTCCTCCCGCCGTCGCCGGTGACCCGTGCCGAGATCCCATGGTCTGTGTGTCGCACGGTCCGGGCGACGGCGGGGGAGAGGAAGGGGGCCGGCGACGTCGGACCGCACGACGTACCACGCGCCGCCCCACGGCGCGCCAGCCCCGCACCCGACCAAGGCCGGGACGGTCTGCTCTACCCGGGACGTGCCCCGGGCAGCACGAAGGCCCCGTCTCCACCAGGAGCAACGGGGCCTTCGGAGCCACTTCTAACGACTGAACCACAGGTTAGCGCACAGACCCTCGATCGGACTACACGAGTGTGATTCGGCGGGTCGTCACGGCCGCGCCGGAGAGGACGCCTCGCCTCCTCGCCCGTTGTCGTACTTCCACTCGCCACCGGGCTCGCGGCTCACCGTTTCGACCCGCCCGACGTTGCGGCGTCCCACCGCCCGCCTGAGCGCTGCCCGCGCCGCCTCGAGGCTCGGCAGCCCACCCTCGTAGTGCCACTCCGCCGCGCCTGCACGGATCTCGTCGTCGAGCATCCATCGGATGCCGTACTCCATGAGCGTCATGACCCCATCCTCTCGCTACGGACGGACGACGAGCTCGTCCTCGCTGCGGCAACCAGGGCCCGCGCGGCGTCGCGCTCGGCACGGCGCCGACGCATCTCGTCGAGCGCGGCGAGCGCGTCGGCGACGACGTAGAGCGGGCGGCCGCGCGGGTCGCGAGCAACGACGGGCGCCCACGGCACGGCGATGTCGAGGGCCGGGGCGAGCAGCCCGCGCGACGCCCAGGTGCGGATCACGTTCGGGGTGACGTCGAACCCGAACCCGGACAGGGCGAGCGCCATGTGCGTCGCGTTGAGCCGCTTCCCGTGCGCGAGGCCGAGCAACTCGGACTGCCGCGCGGCGACGTCGACGGTCGCGCCGCAGATCCGGCACTCGACGTCGTCGCGGCGAGGCAGAGCGTAGAGCTGGTTCGTGCAGCGCGGCTGCTCGCGGGCGTCGACGGCGGGAAGGAAGCCACCGCACGGCCCGAGGTACACGCGGTCCGCGGGACGGTCGACGGCGCTCGACGCGGCGGCGATCCAGGAGCTGAGCCACCGGACCCACTCGCCGCCGTTGTGCTGGGCGCGGATCCACGGGACCTGGGCGGCGAGCCAGCGACCGAGAGCGGCGAACGTGTTGAACGGTCGGAAGAGCTCGCGGTCGGCGGCGATCGTGTCGGCCGCGTGCGTGAGCTCGACGAGGAGGCCGCGCTCGACGTCGGCGGCCCGCTCGTTGAACGGGACCGGGGACTCGTCGGGACGGGCAGCAGCGAGACCCGACGTCGAGAACCGCATGCCCTTGACGCGGGCATCCTCGAGCGCGAGGCCGAGCAGCGGGACGTGGAGGAGCGAGATCGCGAGGTCGTTCGCGCAGTCACCGCACACGGTCATCCCCGGTGGGACGAGGCTCGCGCAGCCCTGGACCTGGCAGCGGTTGAGGTTCATCGGTCATCTCCTGGTGAGGTTCGACGCCCACCACGGCGACCACGACGACGGCGCGCGGGCTGGGGTGGTGGTGGGGCGGCTGGGTCTGGTGGTGGTGGAGTCGTGCTGCCGGCTTCCCCTGGTAGGTGGGTAGTGGAGGTACCCGACCCGTCCCGACCCGACCCGGCAGAACCCGTTTCGTCAGACTGCGGAATGGGTGTTCGGTCGGCGTTTCGCGGGGTGTTTCTCGGGCCGTTCCCGTGCCGTGGTGGCGCCGCTGGTCGCACACGCTGGGGTGCGGTGCCGGCGGCGGCCGCGAGCGCCTGAGGGTCGCGTGGTGGCGCTGCGGGTCGCACTCCGGGGGTGGGTGCGGGGTCCGCTGCTGCCTGGTGGTGCGCGGGGGCCTCGTCGCTTCGGTAGGTGGGCTCGGTGGGGTAGCCGTTCTTCGTGAGGAAGCGCGCGGAGTGCGCGCCGTAGTGCGGGTACTCGGGGGGCTGGCGGAGCTCGTGCTCGGCGTCCCAGAGGTCGGTGTCGTTGCCGCGGGCGCGGTTGCAGCGGCGGCAGGCGATGACCATGTTGTCGACGGTGCCGGGGACGTCGAGGCCCTCGAGGTGGTCGGGCTCGGCGTGCTGCTGGCCCTTGCGGCCGGTCCAGAGGACGACGATGCCGCACCAGCGGCAGTTGTCGCCGTCGCGGAGGAGGAGAGCGACGCGCAGGGCGTCGTCGCGCAGCTCGTTGCGGTAGCGGGCTTCGCGCTCGAGCTCGGCCTTGGTGCGGATGTGGATGAACTCGGGGTCGGCGCGGATCGTCCAGTACTGCAGGCCGCCGCGGCGGCCGGCGGTCAGGACGCCGGCCTTCACGAGCAGGCGCAGGAGCTCGTCGGTGCGGGCACCGCCGATCATGTAGGCGGTGCCCGCGTCGATCTCGTAGTCGGTCTTGTGCGCGCCGGAGAGGGTCGCGATCCTCGCGAGGAAGCCGAAGGCCTCGTTGACGGTGCGCTCGTCGGCGCCCTTCATCCCGTGCAGCTTCATCAGCGCCGGGTAGGTCGCGGAGTCGTCACCGAAGCGGACCCATGGCATGGGTGCGTTGTCCTCTCGTCGCAGCGTGGGGGTCGGGGGCGGTCAGTCGCTGCACCGGCACTCGCCGGTCTGCGGGTTGATCGGGCCGCCGCAGGAGTCACAGCGCATGACCAGGGAGCGGAGCGCTCGGGTCAGGGGCTTGAACATCGGGTGTCACCTCCTCTCGTGGTCGTGGTGGACGGGCTCGCAAGGGGACGGGGCCACCGGGCTCGACTGCGCGCGGTCGGTGGCCGGTCGCCTTCGCGTGACCGGTCTTCGACCCGGGGCGGGTCGTGAACCAGCCACCGCAGACCGCGCAGTCGATGACCTCGTAGTCACCCAGCACCGCGACCCCGCCCGCCGCGGCGGCCACGACGACGACGCGGACGCGCCGCGGCCGCGAGCGCCGCCAGGTGGGTGTCCTCGGCGCGGTGCAGCTCCATGTGCCGGGGTGTGACGTGGACGGCGTTCTGGCCGTCCACGGAGCCCTGCACGAGGACGAACGCCTTGCACGGGGCGCACCAGACACGCACTAGGCCGTCGTGCTTCTTCGCCTTCGTCTCAGCCACGGTGCGCGCGCCTGCGGTCGATCGCCTCGGCCCACTGCTGCGCGACGGCCGCGACCTGCACGAGCTCGGCCCGCAGGCGCTCCGGGTCGTCCTCCGCGAGCGCCTCGAACACCTCCTCGAGCAGGATGTGCCGCCAGGTGAGCGTGCCGGCGTTCGCCGCGGTGTCGGTGAGCGACGTCGCGCGCGCGGCGAGCCACGCGGCGCCCGGGGCGATGCTGCCGACGAGCGCGAGGAGCGGGTGCGTGCCCGGCCCGGTGCCGTCGGGGTGGTTCTGCACGCCCCACTTCACGTCCTGGCGCGCGCGTTCGGCCGCGACGTCGTCGGCGACCGAGGAGCGCACGGCGAGCGGGCACGTGGCGTCGTGGGCCTTGTTCCACGCGAGCGCCTCGTCGACCGGCGCGGTCGTCGACGCGCCGCAGTCGCACGTGATCGTCACGGACGCGCTCATCGGGCGGCCTCCGCCGGCTCGTAGGACGCTGCGAAGACGTCGGGCTTGCAGGGGTAGTACTCGCCCTTCACGCCGCGGATGATCCAGTCGCCCATCGAGGCCTGCATGACGCCCTCGAGCGTGGGGATGTCGATCCAGTACCGGACGTCGGTGCGGTCGCTGGGCTTCGCCTCGCTGCGGACGCGTCCACCGCACCAGCGCGCGATGTCCTCCATGTCCTGCCACGAGTCGAACTCCACGGCCTCGATCTCGACGGGCTTCTTGCGGTACCTCGCCGGGCGTGCCCCGGCCGCGACAGGGGCCACAGAGAGCGGGGAGACCCCGACCTTGGCGGCCGCCGCCATCACGTCGCCGTCGTCGGGCTCCATCCCGCTGCCCCACGGAGGGCTCACCAGGACGCCGAGGTGCTTTGCGATCGCGGCGACGTTCTTCTCGACCGCGATCAGGCGGTCGCTCTCAACGAATGGGTCGGGGTGGTGGACCATCAGGACTCCTTGGGGTTCGGGAGGCCCGCGCGGACGAGCGCGGGTCGAGGCTCGGGGCGGGCGAGCGGCCGCAGCCGGTCGGCCCAGCGCTGGCGGGTGTCGGCGAGCTCGGGCTGCTCGGTGTCGCGACGGTGGATCGGCAGGAGGATCCCGACGAAGTCGCGGTCGACCTGGACCGTCCACCCGTAGGCGCCGATCCCCTTGCGCAGTGCCATCTCGAGGCGCAGACCGTCATCGCCGTATGCCTTCGCCGACGTGACGAAGCGGGCGAGGAGCTGCGGGTTCACGGACGCGTCCGCGGACTCGTCGGGCGGCGTGTCGAGGAACCGCGCGGTCACGCCCGGGATGTCGGGGTACGACGACTCCGACTCGCCGAGCGCGGGCAGCCGCGGCACCGACAGCGAGCGCCCCTCCATCACCGGGGAGTCCTCGAGCCACGAGACCTCGTCGTGGGTAATCCGGAGCGTGAACGCCTCCTCATTCCACATCGCACGCTCGTCCTTGTTCGACGGCGGCGTGAAGACAGCGAGGACCTCGCGCACCGACCGAGGCTCGAGGTCGACGACCGCGAGCTCAGGCAGCGCGACGACGTCGTGCACGTGGATGCGCGCAACCGCGGCCGTCGATCCGGCCGACGCCGAGACGAGCAGACGCCGAGCGGACTCGAACGTGAACCGGACCCGCGAGAGCGTCTCCGTCGAGCCCACGTGCGGCAGGACCGCCGCGAGCGCGCACCGCGTCGACGCGCGGCCGATCTGCACCTCGAGCGCGCTCACGGGCGGCGCTCCCGCCTGAGCGCGCGCGTCGCCTCGTCGTCGGGCACGCAGCGGCCCTCGTGGCTCACGTCGAGGCCGCAGTGACCGCCCCACGTCCGCTTCCCGCACCAGCGCGACGTCGCCGCGCAGTCCGGGCAGAGCCAGCAGCCCTCGCGGTCGAGGACGAACGGGCCCGTCGTCGAGCCGCACTCGCACCGGGTCTGCTCGTCGACGCCGGCGATCGCCGTGGCCGTGACGACGCCAGGGAGGAGGGCGGCAAGCTCGGTGCGCGCGAGCGTCACGTTCACCGCGCTCTGCATCGCGCGCAGCGAGCGGACGTTCGACTGCTCCGCCGCCACCGCGTCGAGCAGGTGCGGCAGCGCGTCGAGCGCCTGCTCGTGCTCGTGCTCGTTCACCTGCTCGCCCGCCGCGATGACCGTCGCCGCACGCTGGACCGCGAGCAGCGCCGAGTACTCCTCGGTCGTGATCGTCGTCGTCATCGCGCGCACCCAGCCGCGATCGCCGAGCGGTGGGCCCAGCCGCGGACGGCCGCGGCGGCGAGCGCGGCGCCGTGGACCGTGCCGGCGAGGGTGTTGCGGACGTACCGCGTGAAGTCGTCGTAGGACTTGGTGGGGTCGAGGGCGTGCTCGAGGTAGACGCGGGTCTCGGCGGCGACGTCGTGCGCGACGAGCGCCGCGGCGAGGGAGTCGGCCGCGAGCGCGACGCGCAGGGCGTGGAGCTCGACGTCGACGATGTCGGCGACGGTGCTGTGCGCGAGCGCGCGGCCGAGACCGGCGGTCTTGGGGTCGGCGACCCAGGTCGACGCGAGGCCGAGGAGGACGCGCTCGACGTCGGGGTCGATCGGGCCGACGTGCTTCGCGCTCGGGCGGGGCATGGTCGCGACGGTGTGCTCGATGGCTGGCTGCTCGGCACCAAGCTCGGCGGCGAGCCGGCCGTCGAGGAAGAGCGAGTCGGCGATACGGGTCCAGGTCATGGGGTCTCTCCCGGGGTGGTCGTGGTGGGCTGCGGGGCGCGGAGCTCGTCGAGCACCCGCCCCTCGAGAAGGTCGAGCGGGCGCCAGACACCGACGTCGGCCGCGCCGCCGAGCTCGGCGAGCACGCGGCGCTGCGCGTCGGACAGGCGGCCGGTCTGGGTCTTGAGCTCGCGGAACAGCAGGCGGCCGCGAGCGCCGTGCGCGAGGACGAGGTCGGGGAAGCCGGGCTCGGACCGGCGCGAGTCGTGCGTGTGGTAGACGAAGAACCCGAGCTCGCGCGCCATCGCGACGACCTGCGCCTGCAACGCGGCCTCCTTCATGCCGCGAGCGACGTCGGCGCGGTACTCGTCGCGGGTCATGACCTTCATGCGACGACCGCCCGACGACGGGCGAGCTCGGACATCGCGAGCGTGTCCTCGAGGAGCGCGGCGCACCGACGCGCGGTGACCTCCGGGGTGTCGCCGTACATGTCGGCGTAGGCGCGCACGAGGTCCTCGGGCGGCATCTGGCCAGCGATCCCGAGACGGCGCTCAAGCACCGCGACGCGCTGCGCGGCGACGCGGGCCGCGATGCGCGCCTGACCGAGGCTGCGACGCAGCTCGTGCACGCTCACCGCCGGGTCAGGGAACGGCGGGACGACTGCCAGCGTGGCGGTCATGACGCACGCTCCGGGCACGATGCCGGGTCGAACCCGTCGCACGCGTCGCAGATGTGGTTGTCGATCGCGACGACCGGGCCGGCTGAGGTGAGCGCGGCGACGGTCGTGTCCGGACCGGGGCGCTCGTCGGCACGGATCTCGTCCTCCCAGCACTGGCCGCACGCGACGCCGCCCACCCGGACCCGGGCCGTGTGGTCGCAGCGCGCCGCGACGCGCTCGGCGAGCCGGTGGCGCTTCGTGAACCACGCCGACCGGGTCGGCGCCGTCAGCGACGCCGAGCCCGTGCCGGACTTCTCGACCTCGCGGGCGAGTGCCGTTGCGTCGCGCACGGTCAGCTCCTTGCGCTCGACCATCTGCTGCGCCTCCGCCGGCAGGACGAGCAGCCGCAGCCGGGCCGAGACGGTCTCCACCGAGTACCCCGTGCGAGCCGCGATCGAACGGACGTCGAGGTGCTGGCGGAGCGCCTTGAACATGCGCGCCTGGTCCATCGGCTCGAGGCGCTCGTGCATCGACGCGGCGAGCATCGTCGAGAGCTGCGCGTCGTTGTCGCCCGGACGCTGCGCGAGGCACGGCAGCGCGCGCACGCCGACCGACTTCGCGGCCGCCAGGCGGCGGTGTCCGTCGAGCACGAGCCACGTGTCGCCGTCGTGCTTCTGCACCACGAGCGGCTGCAGCACGCGGCCGAGCGCGAGGATCGACGCCGCGAGTTCCGGGTCCGGGACCGACCGCGCGGCCGGGTTCTTCGGGTTCGGGCGCAACTTCTCGACCGGGATCGCCGGCAGACCGCCGGTCACGACTCCGCCTCCGGGAAGCGGCCCGCGAGCGCCTCGGTCTCGACCGAGGACGGCTCGTAGCCGAGCGCGACGAGGAGCTTGTACCAGGCGGCCACGATCCAGACCTCGTCGCCGGTCGCGGGGTTCGCCCAGCGCCAGCCCGGGATCGGCTCGACCGCGGCCGCGAGCGCCGCGAGGACGAGCTGCGGCGGGGCGAGCTCGGCGACCCGGGCGCGGTACGCCGCGGCGCCCGCTTCGTACTCGTCCTCGCCGGCGTCGAGCGCGGCGTTCGTGGCCTTCGCGATCGCGTCGTCGGCGCCGATCCACGATGCGAGTCCGTCGTCGATGCCGTCGTCGCCGCCGAGGTAGGGCGCCTGGTCGGTCGTCCCGGCGGCGACCTGCGCGGTGAACGCGAGGAGCGCCTGCAGCGCGGGCGTCGAGCGGTCGAGCGTCTTGCCCTCGACCAGGCCGTGGACGAAGTCGCGACGCAGGGTCGCCGACGTGTCGACGAACTCGCGGATCGCGGCGGCGGCGCGCTGGTTCGCCTCGCGCGCGGCGGCCTCGGCCTCGCGCTGGGCCTCGCGCTCGACGTCGAGCGCGTCACGGCGCGCGATCGCGTCGAGCTCGTCCGTCGTGAGCGGGCGCCAGAGGGTGTAGCCGACCTGGTACTGGTACCGGCGCGCCCACCAGCCCTCGCCGAGGCCGCGCTTCTGCACCACCTGCTCGGCGTCCTCGCCGAACCAGAGGTATCCGTCGTGGCGCAGGCCGTCCGGCACCTCAGCGTCGACCGAGTCCTGCACGTCGACGCCGGCCTTGCGCAGGACCGCGCCCTCCTCCGCGTAGAACGAGGCGGCGCGCCGCGCCTGCCGGGCCTTGTTCACCGTGTAGTTCCACTCGTGCGTCCCGTGCGCCGCGGCGATCTCCGCCTGCAGACCCGGGTTGTCGTCGAACTCCTCGAGGACGTCGACCTCGTCGAACGTCAGCGCGGAGCCCGAAGCCGTGAGCGCCGTGAGGACGGGCTCGGGCTTGCGGGCGATCTTCGCGCGGCGGGACACCCAGGTGTCGGAGCGGCCGAGGGACTCGGCGAGCGCGTGCTGGGTCGGGGCGTCCGGCAGGTCGAGCAGGCCCTGCACCATGACGGCTTCCTCGACGAGCGTGAGGTCCTTCCTGCTCTGGTTCGCGCGCAGGAGGAACGTCGCCGCGGCGACGTCGTCCATCGCGACGACGCGGACCGGGACGAACAGCATCGCGAGGTGCTGCGCCGCGGCGAAGCGGCGGTGACCGGACAGGAGTTCGTACTTCCCGTCCTGCCCGGGCGCGGGCCGCACGACCAGGCGCTCGTAGATCTCGCCCGCGGCGCGGATGTCTGCGGCGAGGTCTTCGTCGACGTCGGACCGGCCGGGCGGGTTGAGCGGGTGCTGCACGATCTGCGTCACCGGCAGGTCAAGCAGCTCCGAGCTCGCGGCGGGCGTCGTCGGGGCTGGGGAGGGCGCCGCGGGGGCGCTGATGACGGGGCTCATGTGGTGGTCCTTCCTGGCGTGCCCCGCAGGTGGTCGGAGCACTCGGGGTGCGTGGCGTGGTGGATCGTGTGGCGGGTCTCCAACCCGCCGATGAGCGGCTCGTCCGGCGTGATGCGACGGCACGTCGTCATCCCCGGGGAGGCCGCGTGCTGCGCGTACTCGTCGTCGTCCGCGACGGGCGCGGCGTCGAGCGGGACGCGCTTGCGCTTCTGGCCGGCGCGCAGGTTCTCCGGCGCCGGGACGTACAGCACCCAGACGATCGGGGCGCCGCAGCCCGGGCAGTCCGTCGAGCGGCGGCTCACGGCGACTCGGCTGGCTCGGGCGCGAGACGGGCGTAGACGTTCACCCACGCGTTGTGCGCCGAGCGGCCCGTCGAGCGCACGCGGTACGGCGTGCGGTACGGACCGACCTCGAGCGAGACGAGCTCGAGGAGACGGTCGGCGCCCTTCGTCGCGGCGTAGAAGAGGTTCGCGCGGGCCGACGGCGGGATGCCGGCCTCGTCGAGCTGCGCGCGCACGTCGTTCACCGAGACGAGGTCACCCGGCTCGACGGCGAGGATCACCGAGCGGAACGCGGCGCGGTGCGCCTCGGTCAGCCGCTCGCCCGACCGCTCCCGGCCCTCGTCCGCGAGCGCCCGCGCCTCGGCGGGGGAGACCTCGGTCGTCGCGGTCACAGTGCACCTCCCGCGGCGCGCGCCGGGGTGCCGGCGTGGGCGCCGAGGATCGCGGCCCACGTCGTCGCGCACGCGAGCTGCTGCACCGAGCCGTCGCCGTGGCGCAGGGTCACGGTCGCGATGCGGTCGACGGCGGACTCGACGAGCTCGGCGAGCGGCGTCGACCACGGCGAGCGCGCGACCGACGGCGCGACGGGCTCGCGCGGCGGGGCGACGACGGCGAGCGCCTGCGCGATCGAGACCGACGGGTCGATCAGGTCGCGGGCGACCTTGCGGGCCCACGCGGTGCGCGCGGCCGCGGTGCGTGGAGCGTCGCCGTGCGGGACGGGCGGGTGCTGCACCGTGCGCGCGCGGCGGGGCGTGTGCCGCGGCGGGGCGGCGAGCGCGTACTCGACGCCGGCGGGCACCGAGGGCGCCGTCGCGACGAGCGTCGTCGTGCCGTCACCGACGACGACGCGCACCAGGTGCGAGGCCGCGGGCCGGAACCGGCGCGGGGTCAGGAACGTGCGGAGGATGCTCGGCGAGCGCCGGGCGGTCGTGCGGGGCATGGCGTGGTCCTTCCTGGTCGTGGTGGAACAGGTCAGGTCTCAGGGGGTGGGGTGCTCGCGGCGCGGGCGGACCGTCGTCGGGGCCGCCTGCACGTGCATGGGCTGGATCGGCGCGACGAACACGACGTCGCCACCGACGAAGAGCTGGACGACGGGGGAGCGGACCGTCAGCACGGCCGTCGAGCCGTCCGGAGCGGGCAGCGGGTCCGGGTAGCTGCCCGGCATGAGCACGACGACGTCAGACAGGACGCCCTCGAACGACTCCGCCGGGCGACGGCCCGCCGCGGGACGCGCGACGATCACCCGCTCACCGATGAAGTCCGGAGCGCACGACGCGACGTAGGCAGCCGGCAGGGTCTCCCACCCCGACGCGGCGCTCACCGGACGCCTCCCGCCACACGACGGCGAGCTGCACGCGCCGCGCGGCGACGAGCACGGCCCGGCGCCGTCATGAACGCGACGAGCAGGAACAGCGACACCGGCACCAGCACCGCTCCGAGCACCTGCGCGGTCCGCCACGGGAGCACGAGCAGCACGCCCGCACCGATCGCGAGCCCGATCGTCACCGCGAGCACGGCCGCCGGCGCGGGACCGGAAGGGCGGGCCGTCTCCATCACGCCACCGCCGATCGCGACGACGCCACGCGGTGGGCGTTGTGCCCGGCGGCGCGCTGGCCGATCGTCAGGTTCACCAGGCGCTGCCGCTCGAGCTCGAGGTTGTGCACGCTCCGGACGCCGACGCGCGAGGAGCAGTCGACGTCGACGAGGTCCACGAACGGGTGGGCGAGCCTGGCCGGCGTGTCCTGGTACAGCGTCCGCGGCTCGTCGTCCGACCAGACGCCGTAGACCCGCGCGACCTCGACCGCGTGCCGCAGATCCGCCGCGAGCGCCGCGAGGCGCACGGCCACGTCCGGCTCGCCTTCGACCGCGCGGCACGAACGGCACGTCACCTGGCCCGGCCGGGCCGTCGTCCGGCCGAGGATGGCCCGCGCGCCCAGCGTGCGGCACACCACGACCGACGCGAGGACGCCCTCGCCGATCGCGGCCACCGGCAGCGGGCGCACCAGGTGCACCGCCCGGCGGCTCATCAGGCCGCCGCCGCGACGACGGTCAGGCCGCGGCGCGCCGCGATCCTTCGCTCGAGCTCGGCGAGCGACGGGCCCGTCGGGGTGTACGCGCGACGCGCGGCCTCAGCGACGGGCAGCTCGTCGAGCTGCTGGTACGCGACGGCCAACGTCTGGCCGGCCGCGGCGATGCACTGCTCGCGCGTCGGCCGCTGGCCGACCGACGCGCGGATCTGGGACGATGCCACGGTGGTGCTCCTTCCTCGGAGTACTGCTGGCGACGGCCTCGGGCGGCTTCTTGGCGGAGGAAGCCCGGGGTCGTCGTGCTGTCTGGGGTCACGCGGTGGCCGCGAGCGCGTGCCCGCTGGTGTGCATGCCATTGGGCGACGAGGGCATGGGCTCGGCCTCGCGAAGCTCGAAGAGCTTCTCCCACGGGGTGTCGAGGCGGGCGGCGAGGGCGATCGCGAGGTCCTCGGAGATGTTCACGAGGCTCCCGTTCTCGATCGCCCAGATCGTCGTCTGTGTCCGGCGGACGAGCATCGCGAGCTCGCGCTGCGTGTACCGCTTGTTCTTCCGCTGACGCTTGAACTCGGCTGGGTCCTTGACGTGCATCCAGACCTCCTTCCGGAGACGGGGCGGGCGGCGGCGAGCGCCGGTTCGTGCAGTCATCTTGCACCTCCAGTTGTCGGGTTGACAAGTGGAACGTAGCGCGTTGAGCGCTACTTGTCTACCTGACAACCGCAGTTTTCACCCGCTGACGTGGCACGATGGGGCCGGTCACTTGTCATGCTCATTGGTGACAGAACTGTCACAAGAGATCACTCACCCAGGAGAGTTATCGCCGTGAGCACCTCCACCACCACCCTGCGCGACCTCGCGCAGCGTGCCGTCGACGAACGCGGGCTATCCGGCCGGCGCCTCGCCGACTTGGCGCGGGAGCACGGGTTCGAGCTCACGCACTCGACCTTCAACTGGATCCGCTCGGGCACGTACAAGTCGCGCCCCAGCCCGGAGACCGTGAAGGCGATCGCGTGGCTCGCCGGCGTTCCGGCGGCAGAGGCGTTCACCGCGGCTGGCCTCCCGGTACCCGGGCCGCCGTTCGCTGACGAGCTGCCTCCCGGAGTGGACAACCTGTCGCCGAGGAAGCGCAAAGTCGTCATCGACCTCCTGAGGGTGCTGATCGAGGACGAGGAGCGTGATGGCGATGACCGAGACGCCGCCCCCACCAAGCGGGCCGCGGGGAGCGCGGCCGTCAGCGAGCAAGACACCCCGGAGGCCGAGGCATCGGACGACGAGTCGTCCGATGGTCCTCGCAAGCACTGGACCCCCGTGACCGAAGCGGACATCCGAGCAGGCGCCGCGCTTCCCCGGGCAGAGGGGCACGGACGTAAGAAACGGACAACCGGCAGAACGAAGCCACGGCACACGTGAGCGGGCAAGAGCGGACGGCAGCACTGCCGTTGATCCCCTGGGTCATGGCCGCGAGTGTGAGCGCCCACACCGACACGAACTGGCGCTGATGTGCCGTTTCCGGCACGATCCGACCACCCCGCGACCTTGCCAAGCGGGTGAAGTTTCAACGAAAGGGAGAGGGGCGGGGGGCCAGTGACCAGCAGGAACGCACTGCCGGCGGGAGTGCCGGATCTCGGCGTGGACGACAAGCCGGGCTGGGAGACGGTGACCGCGCTGATCACGGTCAAGGCGTACCCCGTGATCGGGCGCAAGACTGGCGAGTCGGTGTGCGTCGCCGGCGTGAGGCTCGACCGTCCCGAGCGCGAGTTCGTGCGCCTGTTCCCGGTCCCGTTCCGCGAGCTCGCCACCGAGAACCAGTTCAAGAAGTACGCGTTCGTCCAGGTGCGCGCCCAGAAGGGGATGACGTCTGATCGGCGCCCCGAGAGCCTGCGCCCCGACCTGTCGTCGCTCCGCGTAGGGGAGGTCGTCCCCACGGCGCGCAGATGGCATGACCGGTGGGATCTGCTCGACCCCCTCGCAGGAGCGACGACGGCCTGCAGGCTCGCCGCCGCAGCCAAGGTGTCCGGGCAGGATGCGCCCTCCCTGGGGCTCGTCAAGCCCCGCGAGATCCTCGACGTCACGGTTGCGGACAACCCCGACTACAAGAAGGCGACGGGTCTCGGCGACATGCCGGAGGCCGACCTCTTCGGGAACGTCCTGACGCCGCTCGAGGCCACGCCGTTCATCGCGAAGTACCGGTACTACTGCGAGGACTGCACCGGCAACCCCCATCACCAGTCGATCATCGACTGGGAGGCCGGTCAGCTCGGCCGGCGCCTCCTGCGCGAACACCGCACCGCCGAGCAGGCGCGCGCAGCGATCCGCACACGGTTCCTCGACGAGATGGCGTCTCCGACCAAGGACACGCACTTCTACCTCGGGAACCAGCACCAGTACCCCGGGAGCTTCATGGTCCTCGGCGTGTTCTGGCCCCCAGCGGGCAGCCGACCGCTGCCCGGCCTGTTCTAGGCGGGCACGAGCTCCCGCTCGTCGTGCGGCGCCCGTGCGCGCAGCGCGTCCAGGACGAGCGAGCGGTGACAGCACCGCTCCGCCGCCTCGAAGCACAGAAGGAGAACCGTGCCCCGAGCCTGCAGCGCCTCGATCACCTCGAGCGCCTCCCGCGCCTCCGGAGTCGAGAGCACCTCGTCCGCGAACCGCCCGCGAGCCTCCCGGCCCTCGGTCGTCGACGTCTCTGCGAAGCCGGCGCGGTTGTCCTTCGGGTTCCCCAGCGCGCGCAGGTGCACGTACTCGACCCCCGCGGCCGCGAGCGCCGAGGAGAGTGCCGTCTTCGAGAGACCTCGCTTGCGCGAGATCGGGTTCAGCCGGACGTCGACGACGGAGACGACGCCCCAGCGGCGAGCGTCCGCGATGAGGTCGTCCACAGATCGACCCTCGTAGCCCCAGCCCATCACACCGTGTCGTACCGTCATTCGCTGATCGTGTCACGATTCGGCTCGACCCACCGAACCCACGCCGGAGCCCGTCCCGATGAACAGCAGACAGCCCCACGGCGCCCCGTTGCGTGCACCCCGCGCCGTGCTCTACCTGCGGCAGTCGACCTACCGCGAGGAGTCGATCAGCCTCGAGCTGCAGGAGACCGCCGGGCGCGACTACTGCGAGCGCCAGGGGTACGACGTCGTCGCCGTCGAGCAGGACCCGGGGATCTCCGGGCGCACCTGGAACCGGCCCGCCGTGCAGCGCGTGCTCGGCATGATCGAGGCCGGGAACGCCGACGTCATCGTGCTGTGGAAGTGGTCGCGCCTGTCCCGCTCGCGTCGCGATTGGGCGATCGCCGCGGACAAGGTCGACGTCGCCGGCGGGCGCATCGAGTCCGCCACCGAACCGATCGACGTCGCGACGTCGGCCGGCCGGTTCGCGCGCGGCGTCATGACCGAGCTCGCCGCGTTCGAGTCCGAGCGCATCGGCGACGGCTGGCGCGAAGCCCACGCCCGCCGCGTCGCCGCCGGCCTCCCCGCGACCGGCAAGCCCCGCTGGGGGTACGCCTACGACCGCGAGGCGAAGATCCACCGCCCCGACCCCACGACCGGGCCCGTGCTCGCCGACCTGTACCGCCGGTACCTCGCCGGCGAGTCCGTCTACGCGCTCGTGCGTTGGCTCAACACCGAGGGCCACCGCACCTCGGCCGGGTACGGCCCGAACGGCGGGGGAGGACTCTGGACCGACCGCTCGCTGCGCCGCGTCATGGACTCCGGGTTCGCGGCCGGGCTCATCACCGTCGACGGTGAGCAGCGCCCCGGCGCCCACGACCCCCTCATCACCCCGGACACCTGGGACGCCTACCGCCTCGCGCGCGGAAACCGCAGCGTGCAGCGCGGGAGCGAACGCTCGCAGTACCTCCTCTCCGGACTCGTCTTCTGCGCGTGCGGCAGCCCGATGAACGCCGGTCAGTTCGGGCGCGGCCGCGAGCCCAAGTACCGCTGCCGTGACGCCCACAAGAAGGGCACCCACGACGGCGGCTACATCACCGCCCGGTACGTCGAAGGCGAGGTCCTCGCGTGGGTGCGCGACCTCGCCGCAGGTGTCGACCAAGCCGCGAGCGCCGGGCTCGACGAGCTTGCCGCCCGCCGTGCTCGGCGGGACCCGCTCGGCGACATCGTCCGCCAGCGCCAGGCGCTCGAGGCGCGGCTCGTGCGGCTCACGCGCCAGCACCTCGAGGACGTGATCCCCGAGGGCCCGTACATCGAGCTGCGCGACGAGCTCACCGAGCAGATCGACGCGCTCGCCGCGCGCGAGCTCGAGGCGAGCGTCGCCGCGACGCGCGCGCCGGCGCCGGAGATCGCGCGGCAGCTCGTCGCGGATTGGGATGTGCTCGCGGTCGAGCACCGGCGGGCGATGCTGCGCCAGATGATCGCGTGCGTCGTCGTGACGCCCGGGCGGCCGCGGGGGAGCGTGCATGTCGTACCTCTGTGGGAGGGGTGACCGCAGGTACTAGTCACGCTGATGACGGCGGGCCTCGTCATCGCGTTGTGGGCCGTCGCAGGGCCGGCGCTGACCCAGGCCTTCAGCAACGCGATCTCGAGCGTGGGTGCGCCCTGAGGTGGCGCACGGCGACGCTCCCGGCACGGTGTCCGACGCCCACGAGCGCGGATCAGCGGTCGTCGACTTCACCCTCGTGTCCCTTCTGGTGCTCGTGCTGTTCCTCGGTGTCGTCCAGGTGGCGCTCGCCGTCCACGTGCGGGCGACGCTGGTGGACTGTGCCGCCGAGGGCGCTCGGGTCGCCGGCCGTGCCGACCGCGGCCCGCAGGACGGGGCCGTCCGGACGCGCGAGCTGATCACGGCCGCGCTCTCGCCGCGTTACGCGCAGGACGTCGTGGCGCGGCAGACCGTCGTCGAGGGCCTCCCGGTCGTCGAGGTCACGGTCGCGGCGCCCCTCCCCGTGGTGGGTCTTCTCGGTCCTGCGGGTGTGGTGACCGTCGACGGGCACGCGCTCGAGGAGGCGCCGTGATCCGTCGGCTGCGGGTGCTGCTCGTCCGGCTCACCGGGGGCGGGCCGCGGGCGGAGCAGGGGAGCGCGGTCGTGGAGTTCCTGGGCGTGGCGCTCGTGCTGCTGGTGCCGGTGGTCTACCTCGTGCTGACCGCCGGGCGGCTCCAGGCCGCCACGTTCGCGGTCGAGGGTGCCTCGCGGGAGGCTGCGCGGGCCTTCGTCACCGCGCCGTCCGGGGACGACGGCGCGCGGCTCGCCGAGGCGGCCGTCAGGCTCGCGCTCGACGACCAGGGCTTTCGGCCCGGCGGGGACGTGCTGACGATCTCGTGCTCCGCCACGCCTTGTCTCGAGCCCGGGGCCGAGGTGGTCGCCCGCGTGAAGTTCGACGTCCCGCTGCCGCTCGTCCCGTCGTTCGTCCGTGCCGCGGTGCCTCTCGCGGTCCCGGTCGAGGCGCAGCACGTCGCGTCCGTCGACGAGTACGCAGCGAGGCGGCCGTGACGCGTGCGAGTCGCGACTCGTCGCCGCGGCGTGCTCCGTCGGACGGGTCGGAGGACGGTCGGATCATGCTCCTCACCGCGGCCTTCGTCGCGTTCGCGCTGCTGCTGGTCACGGTCGTGGTGAGCGCGACGCAGGTGCACCTCGAGCGCAAGCGGCTGTACGAGCTCGCGGACGCGCTCGCCCTCACCGCAGCGGACTCGATGGAGCCCGAGTCCTTCTACACGGGTGCCGCGACCGCGCCGGTCGAGAGCGGCGCCCTGACCCTCACGGATTCGTCGATCCGGTCGGACGTCCAGGACTACCTCGCGCGCAATCCTGAGGCGCTCGACGGCTTGCACGACGTCGTCGTGACCGAGGCGTCGACCGCGGACGGGCGCACCGCGACGGTCGGTCTGGCTGCGCGGGCGCGACCCGCGATGATCGGCTGGGTGACCCAGGCGTGGAGTGATGGCATCATCGTGCGTGCAGAGTCACGTGCCAGAGCGTGGTGAGCACCTGTTGCTGTTCGACGACGAGCATCCAGGAAGGGACGGTTCGCAACGACGCGTGAGCATGCTCCCGCGCCTTTGTTTACTTTCTTAACTTTGGATGGCCACTTCTGGTTGGGACCTGTCAAAACCCCAGGTTCGCCGCTATGGTGATCCGGTCCGACAACAACTCCAACGATGGAGAGCTACAACATGAACGCACGAGCAACGAAGAAGCTCGTCGCCGGGGGTGCCCTCGGTGCGATGCTCATCGGCACGGTCGCCCTCGCGTCCGCTGCCTCCGCAGACCAGGTGGGCGACGACCAGGGTGTCGACGTCTCGGTCGAGATCGAGTCGAACGTCGAGCCGGGCAACCTCGCCCTCTCGGTCGCCTCGAACGCGACCTCGCTCACCGAGCAGGACTCGACCGTCGACGGCACCCGTGAGTTCACGGGCACCCTGCCGAACGTCACCGTCACCGACACGCGCACCGAGGTTGCCGAGGGCGCGTACTGGTACGTCGTGGGCAGCGCCTCGGACTTCACCGGCGACGCCGGCACGATCGCGGCGTCGAACCTCGGCTGGGCGCCGTCGCTCGTCAGCGAGAGCGAGAGCGGCCTCGTCGAGGCGGGCGAGGGCGTCGACCCCGCGCTCGAGGGCGGCGAGGGTCTCGCCGAGCAGGACCTCCTCGTGTCGGCCTTCGACTCGGCCGAGGTCAACCCGGAGGGCTCCTGGACCGCGAACGCGGGCCTCACGCTCCGCACCGCCGAGGACGTCGCCGCCGGCGCCTACTCCTCGACGATCACGCTCTCCCTCTTCGAGGACTGAGCACACCCGGTCCTCGTGACCTGACGGTCGGCCACGGTCGACCGTCGACCGAGCAGTCCACGGCGGGCCGCTCCACTCGTCCGGCTTCAGGTCGGATCGGGTGGGCGGCCCGCCGTCGTACGGAGAGAGCACCTGCGTGAACCCTGCACCACACCTGAGCCACCGGCCGCGCCGGTCTACTCGCTGGTTCGCCGCGGCCGGCGCAGTCCTCGTCGCGGCCCTCGTGCCCGCGCTGCCGGCGGGCGCCGCGACCAGCGGCACCCTGCCGCTCGACACCGAGGACGTCATCACGTGGGGGGTCAAGCCCGCCGACGCGGACGGACCGGACGGTCGCACCCGCGTCGAGCTGGTCCTCGACCCCGGGGCGTCGGCGTCCGAGAACCTCGCCGTGTCGAACTTCAGCGACGTCGCCGTGACGTTCTCGATCCAGGCGGCGGACGGGTACATCAACCCCAAGGGCAGGTTCAACATGCTGCCGTCCGACCGGGAGTCGACGGGTGCCGGGACCTGGATCGAGGTCCAGGACTCGGTCGAGGTGGCGCCCGACGCGACGGTCGTCGTGCCGTTCACCGTGACCGTGCCGGACAACGCCACGCCCGGCGACCACGTCGCCGGCATCGCCGCGATGGTGAAGAGCACCGACGAGGGCGAGGGCGGGACGAGCGTCGGCGTGGAGAGCCGCGTCGGCTTCCGCGTCTCGACGCGGGTCACGGGAGAGGTGCAGCCGCTCCTCGCCGTCGAGAACGTCAAGGCGTCCTACGCGCCGTCGTGGAACCCGTTCGCGGCGGGCGACCTGACGGTCTCCTACGACGTGGTGAACGACGGCAACGTGCGTCTCGGCGCCGAGGGTGACGTCACGACGAGCGGCTTCTTCGGTGCGGTGTCGGCGGACCGCGCGGCCGCGGCGATCCCCGAGGTCCTGCCCGGCGGCTCCCAGCGCACGCGTGTCGAGACGTCGAACGTGTGGCCGCTGGGACCGGTCCGCTCGACGATCACCGTGACGCCGACGACGGTGGACGACGACGAGATCGACGCACCGCTCGAGCCGGTGGAGGTCACCGTGACGACCTGGGCCGTCCCGTGGCCGCAGCTCCTGCTCGTCGCGATCGTCGTGGTCCTCATCGTCGGCGTCCGCGACGACCGCCGTCGCCGTCGCCAGCGCCTGGAGGCCATGCTCGCCAGGGCGCGCGACGAGGGACGCCAGCAGGCGGCCGGGGGCGAGCCCGCGCCGTCGGGCACGGGGTCGCCCGCCGCGAAGGGCGAGCCGAAGGGCTGACCGCCGCCGCGCCGTCGGGCACGGGCCTCCCGGCCCGACGGCGCGGAGCGCGCGCGGTGTCGCGTAACCTTGAACCTCGTGGCCACCATCGACTTTCCGACCGAGATCAAGGCGCTGCGCAGCACGCTCGAGTCCATCGAGAGCGTGAGCGACCCGGAGGTGCTGCGCGCGAAGATCGCGGACCTCTCGGAGAAGGCGTCGGCCCCCGACCTGTGGGACGACCCGGACGCCGCGCAGAAGGTGACGTCGGCGCTCTCCGCCGCGCAGTCCGAGCTGGAGCGGGTCAAGAAGCTCGGCCAGCGCATCGACGACGTCGAGACCCTGGTCGAGATGGGTCAGGAGATGGAGGACGAGGACACCCTCGTCGAGGCGGAGACCGAGGTCGGGGCGATCCGCAAGGACCTCGACCAGCTCGAGGTCCGCACGCTCCTCGCCGGCGAGTACGACGCCCGTGAGGCCGTCGTGACGATCCGCGCGGGCGCGGGTGGCGTGGACGCGGCCGACTTCGCGGAGATGCTCCTGCGCATGTACCTGCGCTGGGCGGAGCGGCACGGCTACTCGACCACCGTGCTCGACACGTCCTACGCCGAGGAGGCGGGACTCAAGTCGGCCACGTTCGAGGTGAAGGCGCCCTACGCGTTCGGCCACCTCTCGGTCGAGGCGGGCACGCACCGCCTCGTGCGCATCTCGCCGTTCGACAACCAGGGCCGGCGCCAGACGTCGTTCGCGGCCGTCGAGGTCATCCCGCTCATCGAGCAGACGGACTCGATCGAGATCCCGGAGTCGGAGATCAAGGTCGACGTCTTCCGCTCCTCGGGCCCGGGCGGGCAGTCCGTCAACACGACGGACTCCGCGGTGCGCATGACGCACATCCCCACCGGCATCGTCGTGTCGATGCAGAACGAGAAGTCGCAGATCCAGAACCGCGCCGCCGCGCTGCGCGTCCTCCAGTCCCGCCTGCTGCTCGTGCGCCAGGAGGAGGAGAACGCGAAGAAGAAGGAGCTCGCGGGCGACATCAAGGCGAGCTGGGGCGACCAGATGCGCTCCTACGTGCTCCAGCCGTACCAGATGGTCAAGGACCTGCGCACCGAGCACGAGGTCGGCAACCCGTCGGCGGTGTTCGACGGCGACATCGACGACTTCATCGAGGCCGGGATCCGCTGGCGCCGTGGGGCGCAGCAGGAGGCCTGACCCCGCACGAGCCCACCCGGGCGGTTGATCCGAGCAACGGGTCGATGCGCCCGGGCGCGGCGTGTCCGCCCCGCCGGGCCGGAGACGCGTGCCTACCCTCGGGATCGTGCGACGAACCTCGTTCGTCCACGGATCGACCCCCGACCCGAGGAACGTGCCGCTGTGATCCGCTTCGAGAACGTCACCAAGGTCTACGCGCGCGGCGCGAGGCCGGCCGTCGACGACGTGTCGATGGAGGTTCGCCGCGGCGAGTTCGTCTTCCTCGTCGGCGCGTCGGGCTCCGGCAAGTCGACATGCCTTCACCTCGTCCTGCGCGAGGAGCGCCCGACCAGGGGGAAGGTCTTCGTCGCGGGCCGCGACCTCGGGTCGCTGTCGAGCTGGAACGTGCCCAAGCTGCGGCGCCAGATCGGCGTCGTCTTCCAGGACTTCCGCCTCCTGCCCAACAAGACGGTGTTCGAGAACGTCGCGTTCGCGCTCCAGGTGATCGGCAAGCCGCGCCACACCATCGCGATCACGGTGCCGGAGACGCTCGAGATGGTGGGCCTCGCCGGCAAGGAGAAGCGTCGCCCGCACGAGCTCTCCGGCGGTGAGCAGCAGCGCGTCGCCATCGCGCGCGCCATGGTGAACCGGCCGCCGATCCTGCTCGCCGACGAGCCCACCGGGAACCTCGACCCCACCACGTCGCTCGGGATCATGCGCCTGCTCGACCGCATCAACCGCACCGGGACCACCGTCGTCATGGCGACGCACGACGAGGAGATCGTCAACCAGATGCGGCGCCGGGTCATCGAGCTCGACACCGGCACGCTCGTGCGCGACCAGGCGCACGGCGCGTACGGGGCCCGGGGACAGGTCATCCCCGACCCGGACCGCAACCCCTCGGTCGCCGAGACCGGCAGCACGGCCGGCCCCACGACGGGCACCGCACCGGAGTCGTCGCCGACGACGGCCGTCCCGCGAGCGCAACCGGCCGCGGCCCGGCCGGCCGCCGAGGAGGAGCAGGTCGAGCCGCCGTCGCGACGCTCGGTGCGCCGCCACGTCGAGGCGACGGCGGGGGAGTGATCGGCGTGCGACTCCAGTTCATCCTCGCGGAGCTCGGCCAGGGCCTGCGGCGCAACGTCTCGATGACCGTCTCGGTCGTGCTCGTGACGTTCGTGTCCCTGACGTTCGTCGGCGCGTCCATGCTGCTCCAGGCGCAGATCGGCAAGCTCAAGGACGACTGGTACGACAAGGTCGAGGTGTCCGTCTTCCTGTGCCCGACCGGCTCTCCGTCGCCGACGTGCGCGGCGGGCGAGGCGACCCCGGACCAGATCGCCGCGCTCGAGGACGTGTTCGAGTCCGAGCTCGCCGACGAGATCCAGACCGTGTACTTCGAGTCCAAGGACGACGCGTTCGCGGCGTTCCAGGAGCGGTACCCGGACGGTTACCTCGGCACGCAGCTCACCGTCGACGACATGCAGGCGTCCTTCCGCCTCAAGCTCACCAACCCGGAGAACTACGAGGTCGTCAACGACGTCGTCACCGGGCGCCCGGGCGTCGAGGTCGTCGAGGACCAGCGGCGCATCTTCGACTCGCTCTTCCTCGCGCTCAACCGAGCGTCGCTCCTCGCCGCCGGGCTCGCCGCGGTCATGCTCCTCGCCGCGGTGCTGCTCATCACGACGACGATCCGGCTGTCGGCGCTGAGCCGGCGGCGGGAGACCGGCATCATGCGGCTCGTCGGGGCGTCGAACCTGTTCATCCAGCTCCCGTTCCTCCTCGAGGGGGCGATCGCGGCCGTGCTGGGCGCGCTCCTCGCGGTCGGCGGGTTGTGGGTGGGGGTGAAGTACCTCGTCACCGACTGGTTGTCGCAGTCGGTGACGTGGGTGGCCTACGTCGACGAGTCGGACGTGCTCCGCATCGCGCCCGTCCTCGTCGGCATCGCGTTCCTGCTGGCGGCCGTGTCCTCGGTCGTCACGCTCAACCGGCACACGAGGGTGTGAGATGACCCGGGACCTCCGCCGCGCGACCGCGGCCCTGATCGCCACGACGATGCTCCTCGTGGGAGGTGTCGCGTCGGCCTCCGCCGACGACATCGACGACCGCCGCGCAGCAGCAGAACGGCGGCAGTCCGAGATCCTCGGCAACCGCGAGCAGCTCCAGTCGGAGCTCGAGGACACGGACGCCGAGCTCGCGCAGGCGGTCGTCGACCTCCAGGCGATCGAGGCGCGGCTGCCGGTCGCCCAGGCCGAGCTGGACGCAGCCGAGGCCGAGGTCGAGCGGACCCAGCGCGAGGCGGAGCTGCTCGCCCAACGGCTCGAGGACGCCCTGGGGCAGGAGGCCGCGATCAGCGCCGAGATCGAGCGCGGCGCGACCGAGGTCGCCGACGCGAAGTCCAGCATCGCGGAGATGGCGCGTCAGGCGTACCGCGGTCAGGGCGACGTGTCCAGCCTCGGCATCGTCACGGGCGCGGAGAGCACCGAGGAGTTCATCGAGGAGTACGCGGTCTCGTCGACGGCGGCGCGCAGCCAGTCCCGGTCGCTCCAGGACCTCCTCGAGGCGGAGTCGGTCGCGCGCAACCGTGAGGCGCGCCTGCAGGCGGTGCGCGAGACGGTCGCCGACCTGAAGAAGCAGGCGGACGAGAACCTCGTCGCCGCGGAGGCGGCGCGCAAGGCCGCGGCGGACCGCAAGGCCGAGGTCGAGCAGCTCATCGTCGACCAGCAGGCGAAGAAGGCGACGATCGAGGAGCGCAAGGCCGCCGCCGAGGCGAAGGTCGCCGAGAACGAGGCGGCCCAGCAGTCTCTTCAGCAGGAGATCAAGGGGATCATCGCCGAGCAGGCGGAGCGCGACCGCAAGGCCGCCGAGGAGGAGGCGCGGCGCCAGCAGCAGCAGTCGTCGGGCGGCGGCGGGTCGTCGGGCGGCGGTGGCGGTGGCTCGGGCGGCGGTGGCGGTGGC
>NZ_LUAZ01000023.1:0-72767 GCF_001647255.1 Cellulosimicrobium sp. I38E | reverse complement strand
CGCCGGAGCGGCCCCCACCCCCTCCGCCGCGCAGGATCGAGTCGAGCAGGATGCCGCCGAGCACCATGCCCCCGACGTTGCTCCCCCCACCACCGCCACCGCCGAACATCCCGCCGCCCTGCGACGACTGCCAGCTCGACGCGTCCTGCTGGGCGCGCTGCGCGGCGGACTGCGCCTGCGCGTCGGCCTGCTGCGCGCGGTCGAGCGCGGCGACGGGGTCGGTCGGCTGGAGGGCGCGGGCCTCGCCGAGCAGGCGGATCGCCTCCGAGAGCCGGGTGCGCGCCTCGGGACCGACGGCGCCCCGCCGGGTCTCGATGAAGTCGTTCGTCGCGCGGACCTGGGAGTCGACGCGAGCGAGCGTGTCGCGCAGGAGCGCGTTGGCGCGCGCCGCCTGCTCGGCCCGCTCGCGGAACGGCGTGAGGGCCGCGTCGAGAGCGGCCTCGGCCGCGGTGAGGCGCCGCAGGGCCGCCAGCGGGTCACCGCCGTCGCGCGCGGCGCTCGCCGCCGTCGCGGCCGCCTGCGCCTCCGCGAGGGCCGGGGCCACGGCGGGGTCTGCGGGTGCGAGCCGGCCGGCGTCGGCGATGTCGGAGGTGATGGAGGCCAGCCCCCTGTCGAGGCGCGGGCCCGACTCGGCGAGGTCCGTGCCGGCCCGGTCGACGGCGTCGAGCAGCGTGACCGCCTGCCCGACGGCGTTCTGCGCGGCCCGCGCGAGCGCGACCGCCGTCGCGCGGTCCTTGCCGGCGAGCGCCTCCCTGCCCCGCGCGACGGACTCCCGGGCGTTCGCGACGAGTGCCTGCGCCTGGTCGGGGTTCTGCGCGACGGACGCGAGCGACGTCGGCGGGTAGGTGCGGGCGAGACCTTCGAGGGTCGCGCGCGCGGGCTCCACGCGGGCGAGGACCTCGCTCGCGCGCTGGTCGGTCTCGTCGAGCACCTGCGGGGCGCGCGCCTGGAGGTCGCGCAGCTCGTCGAACGTGCGGGACTGGGCGTCGAGGGACTCGGCCACCTCGTCGCACAGCGCGACGATGCGTGCCATCGCGTCCCGGGCCTGCGGCTCGGTCTCGGGGCGGTCGTCGTCGAGCTGCTGACGGAGCGCGAACGCCTCGGAGACCTTTCGCTTGCCCTCGGCGAGCGCCGCGGAGAACTGCTGCGTCGCCTCGAGGCCGAACTGGGCCTGCGCGAAGCCGAGCTCTTGCTCCGACGTCTTCACGGCGTCGTCGATCGCGACGAGGGCGGCGCTCGCGCGCCGGTTGAGCTCGTCGGTGGGCAGGGCCGCGAGGCCACCCTCCGCGGGACCCCCGCCCGGGGCGGTGCGGCGGCGTCTGGCGACCGCGCGCACGACCAGCACGACGACGAGGACGAGCACGCCGAGCCCGAGCAGGACCCAGAACCAGGAGACTCCGCCGGAGCCCTGGCTCGCGCCGCGCGCGACCTCGGCCGCGGCGATCGCGGCGCCCGCCCAGTCGTCGTCCCGCAGCTCGTCCTCCACCGCGGCGGAGATCCGGTCCAGCTCGGCGTCGGTGAGGGACACGTTGTTGTCGTAGGAGAGCCCGTAGCGCCGGTCCTCGGTGGCGACGGCGAGGAGCAGGTCGTCCACCCCGAGCCCGGACGTGTTGGCCGTGGCGTTCGCCCAGTCGACGCCGTCCATGCCGTCGAAGCTCGCGACGTACACGACGAAGAGCTGGAGGTCGGTGTCCTGCGCGAGGCGGTCGAGCGCGTCCTGGACCTCGTCGGTCTGGTTGCCGAGCACGCCGTCGGGGTCGGTGATCTCGCCCGCGACGTCCAACGGGGCCACGGCGTGGGCGGTCGCGGCGGGGAGGAGCAGGGCGAGGCCGGTCACGAGGGCGACGAGCGCCGCCGCGACGAGGGCGAGCGACGCGCGCGCGCCACGGTCCGCGGCGGCGCGGGGGAGCGAGGGACGGTGGGCCGTGCTCACGCGCCGATCCTTTCCCAGCCCCTGGGGTCCCGCAATCGGGGCCGGGGCGCCGTGGGGCGTACCGCCGTCGGCGGGCACGACGGCGGAGGCCCGCCTCCCTCTCGGGGAGACGGGCCTCGTGACGCTCGACCGGTGCGGTCGGTCACCCGCAGGTCAGCGCCGCGTAGGGCGCGCTGACCTCGCTCGTGACGCCTCCGGCGACCGCGCTGACGACAGCGTCGCCCGCCGCCACCGAGGCGGCGCGCACCGCGAACGACTGGTACGCGTTCGCGCCCGGGGCGACGCTCGCGACGGTGCGCGACCCGAACGGCGTCGAGAGCGTCACCGCGAGCGGCGCGTCGCCGCCGTTGGTCGCCCGGACCGCGACGTACGCCTTGCCCGCGAGGCAGCGCGTCGTGGCCTCGACCGTGACGTCCGCCTCCGCGGGGAGGTCGGTCGGGTAGGCGACGACCTGCGGGGAGGCGAACGAGCCGACGGCGGGAGCGCCCGTCTCGTTGACGACGTGGTCGATGCCGCCCGACCCGTTGAGGAAGACGCTCGTCATGGACCGGAACGTCACGCCCGCGCGGACCGGCGTCTGGATGCCGCTCGCGACGCGCACGTCGACGCCCTGGTTGAAGAACGAGTACACGCCCAGCCCGACGGCGTCGTGACGCTGCACGTGGTCGCCCACCCGGTACGACGCGTACCCCTTGCGGTCGCCGTCCATGAACGCGGCCTGGCTCGGCACGTCGTAGGGGATCTCGCTCTGGTAGAAGACGGTGCGGCCGCGCTCGCCGTTCCAGATCGTCTGGTTCTTCCGGTAGTGCTCGACGAACAGGCCCGTGGCGGTCACGTCGTCGCCGTTCACGACGACGCCGTGGTCGCCCGTGTTCTGGTCCCACCCGATGCCGCTGCCGTGGTCCCCGCGCCAGGCCCAGATGTGGTCGAGCAGCACGTGGTCGCTGTTGACCTCGATGCTCGTCGTCGCCTTGCCGACCCACGGGCCGCCGACGCGGACGAACACGTCGGTGAGCGTCGTCGGGTCGGCGGCGTCCGCCACGTGCGCGTCCGCCGGACCGACGCGCACGAGGACGTCCGACTCGACCGGTCCGGCGTCGACCGTGATGCCCGCGACCTTCACGCCCGCGACGTCGCCGATCTCCAGCGCCGCGGTGCCCGATGCCGGCGCGAGGGACGCGTAGCCGAGGCCCAGCACGACCGTCTCGGGGTTCTCGACCCGGATCGCCTCGTCGAGGTGGTAGACACCGGGGGTGAGCAGGAGGTTCTTTCCGGTGGCGAGGGCCGCGTTGATCTCCGCCGCCGAGTCGCCCTCGTGGGCGACGAAGAACGTGTCGAGGGAGAGCTTCTGGCCCGCGTCCGCGTCGGTCGACCAGTCGACGCCGCGCGTCTCGGTCCGCGCGTTCGGCACGAACACGGCGAGGTCCTCGCCGTCACGGAAGAGGAACGGCGCCTCCCGGCTCAGCGGGGTCGTGTCGAGCGTCGTCTTGTTGCCGGCGGTGCCGTCGGGCTGGGGCCCGAAGTCCGTGACCGGGGCGCCCTCGACGCCGGAGAAGACCATGTTCCACACGCCGCCGTCCCAGGTGCCGACCTCGGAGTTGCGCGTGTACCACTGCTGCTGCGAGCCGGTCACGAGGCGGCCGGAGACGCGCGAGTTGGCCAGGTAGCCGCCGCTCGCGTACTCGCCGAAGCGGCCGAACACCGTGAGGTCGCCCTGGATGTCGACCCGGCGCAGCGGCGCGGCCTGCGACACGGCGAACCGGAGCTGGTGCGGGTCCGTGATCCCGGCCGGGAACGGGCGGTTCACGTCCTCGTCGACCGGGCGCTGGATCGGGTTGATCGCGACGTTGCTCAGCGAGCGCCAGAAGCGCGTCAGCGAGCCCGGGTCCTGGCAGCTCCACGGGTTGTTCGGGCAGCTCACGACCGGCTGCACGCTCAGCGCGCCGTTGATGAGCACGTCGTCGGGCTGCGCGCCGAGGCCGGCGATCGCGGTGTAGTAGCCGACCTCCGCGTTGACGATCCCGGTCGCCGTCGCGGGGTCGTCCTGGCCGGACGCGTCGCCGTAGACGCCGGGCTCGAAGAACACGGCGTGGCGGTCCTGGCTGAACTCCGCCTCGTCGTTGATCGACGCGAGGTAGGTGTTGATCTGGTCCACCGACCACGAGTCGTCGATGAAGACGACGTTCGGTCCGAGGTCGGGGTCGGTGGCCGGGGCGGCCGTCGCGGGCGCACCGAGCGCCACGCCCGTCGCGGCCACGGCGAGCGCCGCCACGCCCGCGCCGGCGGCACGGGCGCGACGGGCCGTTCTGCCCGCGCCGGGGATGGTCGTCGAGAAGGTCACGGTGGGTGTTCTCCTTCGAACAGGGGGCCGGCGCAACGCACCGACGCCGGCGCGACGTCGCGCCGATGCGGGGAGCCTAGGGCACGACTGACTGTCTTGTCAGTAACTTGCTGGGAGCGCTCTCACATCGTGGGACAGACCCGTGAGTGCATGAAATATGTCGCCCCGAATCGGTTCGAGACGACACATTTCACGCACTCAACGGGGGGCGGTCACTGCACGACGCCCACGTCCTCGTGCTCTCGGTCGGACTGGGCGTCGTTCCGTGCCGGGCGGGTGCCGCGCTCCTGCGTCGCGGGGCCCCCACCCGTCACTGCACGACGCCCAGGTCCTCGTGTTCTCGGTCGGACTGGGCGTCGTTCCGTGCCGGGCGGGTGCCGTGCTCCTGCGTCGCGGGGCCCCCACCCGTCACTGCACGACGCCCAGGTCCTCGTGTTCTCGGTCGGACTGGGCGTCGTTCCGTGCCGGGCGGGTGCCGTGCTCCTGCGTCGCGGGGCCCCCACCCGTCACTGCACGACGCCCAGGTCCTCCGCGTCGACGATGCGGTAGGCGTACCCCTGCTCCGCCAGGAACCGCTGGCGGTGGGCCGCGAAGTCCTGGTCGACGGTGTCGCGCGCGACGACGGCGTAGAAGTGCGCGGTGCGGCCGTCCGACTTCGGGCGCATGACGCGGCCGAGGCGCTGGGCCTCCTCCTGGCGCGACCCGAACGACCCGGAGACCTGGATCGCGACGGACGCCTCGGGGAGGTCGATGGAGAAGTTCGCGACCTTCGACACGACCAGCCGCGAGATCTCGCCCGAGCGGAACGCGTCGAACAGGCGCTGGCGCTCGCGGACCGTCGTCGCGCCCGTGATGAGCGGCGCGTCGAGGTGCTGCGACAGCTCCTCGAGCTGGTCGAGGTACTGGCCGATCACGAGCACCTGGTCGTCCGGGTGCTGCGCGACGATCTGCTCCACGACCCGGTTCTTGCCCGTGGCGGTCGCGGCGAGCCGGTACTTGTCCTCCGGCTCCGCGACGGCGTACGTCATGCGGTCGGACTCCGGCAGCGTGAGGCGCACCTCGACGCAGTCGGCGGGCGCGATGTACCCCTGCGCCTCGATGTCCTTCCACGGCGCGTCGTAGCGCTTGGGGCCGATGAGCGAGAACACCTCGTCCTCGCGGCCGTCCTCGCGCACGAGCGTCGCGGTGAGCCCGAGGCGGCGGCGCGCCTGGAGGTCCGCCGTCATGCGGAAGATCGGCGCGGGCAGCAGGTGGACCTCGTCGTAGACCACGAGGCCCCAGTCGCGCGCGTCGAGCAGCTCGAGGTGCGTGTACACGCCCTTCCGCTTGGTCGTCAGCACCTGGTAGGTCGCGATCGTGACGGGCTTGATCTCCTTGCGCGCGCCGGAGTACTCGCCGATCTCGTCCTCGGTGAGCGTCGTGCGCCGTACGAGCTCGTCGCGCCACTGGCGCGCGCTGACCGTGTTCGTCACGAGGATGAGGGTCGTCGTCCCGGACTTCGCCATGGCGCCGGCCCCGACGATCGTCTTGCCCGCGCCGCACGGCAGCACGACGACGCCGCTCCCGCCGTGCCAGAACCCGTCCACCGCCTGCGCCTGGTACGGGCGCATCTCCCACGGCTTCGGCGCCTCGCCCTCGGCGCGCGGGGGCGTCGTCGGGCTGAGCGCGATGGCGTGCTTCTCGCCGTCGACGTACCCCGCGAGGTCCTCCGCGGGCCAGCCGAGCTTGACGAGCACCTGCTTGAGGTGGCCGCGCTCGGAGGGGTGCACGACGACGGTCGTGTCGTCGATCCGCTCGCCCACCAGCCCGGCGGTGCGCTTGGACTTGAGCACCTCGGCGAGCACGGCGCGGTCGGTCGCCTCGAGCACGAGGCCGTGCGTCGGGTGCTGCGCGAGCGTGAGCCGCCCGTAGCGTGACATCGTCTCCGCGACGTCGACGAGCAGCGCGTGCGGCACCGGGTAGCGCGAGTACTCGATGAGCGTGTTGACGACCTGCTCCGCGTCGTGGCCGGCCGCGCGCGCGTTCCACAGCCCGAGCGGCGTGAGCCGGTAGGTGTGGACGTGCTCGGGGGCGCGCTCGAGCTCGGCGAACGGGGCGATCGCGCGGCGCGCGTCGTCGGCGCGCGGGTGGTCGACCTCGAGCAGCAGCGACTTGTCGCTCTGGACGATGAGTGGTCCGTCGGTCATGTGTCTCCTTGCCGAGGTAGAACCGTGGTCTCGCGGGTTGAGCCGTGGCACCGCGAGATCGAGGCGTGGTCGTGACCACGGCTCTAGCTCGCGCCACCAGGGCTCTCCGTCGGCGGGGTGTCGGGGGCGACGGACGCGATGCGGTGCACCGCGACCGTGAGCTCCGCGTCGCGGGCCGGGTCCTGCGCGCGCAGGCGTCCGGCGTCGAGCGTGAGGGGTCGCACGCGGCGGCGGTCCTGCGAGCCCGTCGGCCCGACCACCTCGAGCCAGACCAACGCCCCGTCCGCGATGGCCTCACGCAGCAGACCCAACGCGGCCACCGGGTCGGATGTTCCCTCCGCGGGGGCGTACCCGTCGCGGTGTCCGTTCGTGCCCGACGGCGTCCGCTCGCCCGCGCGCGTCCCGTCGCCCTCCGCGTGGGCCGTCCGACCGGGCCGCCCGCCCGCTCCGTCACCCGCGCGCTCGGCCGAGCGCGCGTCCGCCGCGCGCAGGCGTGCGACGAGGTCCGCGAACCGCTGCGTGCGCTCGGGGTAGCCGCCGGGCTCGTCGACGCGCGCCCCGGAACCGGGCACGACGCCGGTCCGCGCGCGCCCGCCCGCGCGCCGCCCCGTGGGGGCGACCCGGCCGCGTCGGGACGGTGCGACGGCGTCGGGCGCGCCCCGCCGCCCGGCCCGGTCCGCGACGAGCACGCGGCCGTCCGGGCCCTCGACGACCGCCGGGACGCCGCGGGCGCGCAGCGCCTCCTGGAGCTCTCCCGCGGGCGCGACCGACGCGAGCACGGTCGGTGCGAGGAGCACCAGGCCCAGCCCGCGCAGTGCCGGGTCCTCCGCGATCCCGGCCAGCAGGACCGGGTCCTCGGCACGCACGTACGACGACGCCGTCCCCACGCGGACCCGGCCGTGGCGGCGGGCCGTGTCCCGCACCAGGTACTCGAGCGGCTGCGGCACGGGCGTGCGCGAGTGCGCCGCGAGCTCGGCGAGGAGCTCGTCGGCCGTCGCGCCGCGGTCGAGCGCGCGCAGGACGGAGTCCGGGGTGAACCGGACCGTCGTCGCGGCGCCGCGGGACTCGACGTCGGCCGCGACCTCCACGAGCCTCTCGAGCGTGCGCGACGGCCGCCCCGGCACGATGCCCGTGAGGTCGCCCTGGAGCAGCAGGTCGTCGACCTCGGCCGGGAGCACCGCCTCGAAGGCGGCGCCGAGGTCGGCCTGGACGGTCCCGGTCGGCGACGCCGCGTCGTCGGACCCGAGGAGGACCCGGCCCGGGGGAGCGAGCGCGCCCGCACCGGTCGCTCCGAGCAGCGCGGCCTCGCGCAGCAGCCCCGCCACGGCCTGCTCCGGCGGCACCGCCCGGGGCGTGCGCCAGCGGAGCACCGCGACGACGTCGGCCGCGGCGAGCGGGCGCCCAGGGGCGAGGTCGAGGACGTCCAGGACGGACCGGCGCAGCCGGGGCACCCACGGGCGCCACAGCTCCGGGTCGAGCGCGGCGCGCAGGGCGCCCTTCTCGTCGCGGCTCCCCACGAGCCAGGGGGTGCGGCGCGAACGCCACCAGCCGCGGGCGAGCGTCGCCCAGCGGTCGCCCAGGTCGTCGTCGAGCCAGTCCTCCGCGGCGAGGGTCGGGGCGAACGTGGGCGGGTCGTCGCCGTCGTCGGCCACGAGCCCGGCCGCCGCCGCGAGCTCGACGACCGCGGCCGCCGTCGGGTCGTCCACCTCGAGGGCGAGCGCGGCCCGCCGCAGGTCGCGCACCCCGAGCCCGCCGGCGCGCAGCACGCCCGGCGGGTGCTCGGTCCAGTGCGTCACGAGCCGCGCGACGAGCCGCACGGCCTCCAGCCCGGCGCTCGCGGACTCCGCGTCGACCGTCGTCGTCGGGAGCTCGCGGACCTCCGGGACGGGCGGCGCGGTCCGGACGTCGCGGTGCGTGCGACCGCCGCGCAGGGCGAGCCCGACCTCGCGCGGCAGCACGACGTGCCGCTCGTCCGTGGCGCGCAGGTAGCCGTGCTCGACGAGCCAGCCCGTCGCGCGCCGGGCCGACGCGTCCGCGCGGGGCGCGACCCCGACGGGCGGCCCCCAGGCCAGGGCGTCGAGGATCGCCCGGGCGCCCGGCGGGGCGTCGTCGGGCAGGTCGCCGGGCGGCGCGCTCGTCCCGGCCGCGCTCGCGTCGCCGGCGGTGAGAGCCGCGACGGGGCCGAGGCCGGCGGGGTGGGGGCCGAGGACCTCGGCGACACCTGGCGCCGGGCGGAACCCGGCCGACCGGGTGCCGGGCGTCCAGACGAGCGCGAGCTCGTCGAGGAGGGCGAGCGCGGCGGTGACGCGGGCCCGGTCGACGCCCGTCGCCCGGGCGACCGCCGCCGCCGTCGCGGAGGTCCCCACGGAGTCGAGGACCAGCACCGACTCCAGGACGTGGAGCGTGAGCTCGTCCAGCCCCGCGAGCGCGCGTTCCAGGCTCGTCCGGTTCATCGCGCGCGCGGCGAGCGAGAGGAGGGTCGAGGGCGACGGCGTCGCGAGGTCGGGCCGCCGTCCGAGCAGCGCGACCAGGGCGGCGTCGTCGCGCTGGCGCAGCGACTCGCTGTACGTCGGAGCCCGCTCGGGCCGGGAGGTGGCCATCCGTTCGATGTTACGCGCCGGGCCCGGTCCCACGAGATCGGTGATCGCGGTCGAGATAGGCAGTCGGGACCGCCGATCTCGACGGAACGTGCCGAGGTCGTGCCGGACCGCCGAGCTCAGAGAGGCGGGAGGAACGGGTCGGGGCGGAGGCCGCGGACGACGTCGGGCGGGACGTGCCGCAGGACCCGCGCCACGACGTGCGCCGGCCGGTCCCTGGACGTGACGCGCAGCAGGCGGTTCCCCGTGCGCTCGATCGCCTCCTGTCGCAGCTTCTCCTGGACGAGCACGCGGCCCGGGTCCTCGCGGGGCGCCAGCCCGGACGGACCGGTGCGGTACTTCACGAGGCCGTCGAACTCCAGCAGCAGCCGCCACCGCGTCCAGCCCAGGTCTACCCGCACCGGGCCGACCTCGGTCCGGAGCGGCACCTGCGTGTCCGGGCGCGGCAACCCGGTCCGCAGGAGGACGTACCGCAGCCAGGTCTCGCGCGCCGACTCCGCGCCCGGGTCCGCGAGCTCGAGCAGGTGCCGGCCCTGACGGGAACCGCGCCCTCGCGGCAGTCGGTCGAGGACGGCCGCGACGTCGGACCGCCGGACGCCCCGCGCGAGCGCCGCGTCCGCCACGACGAGACCGTCGAGCGCGGGCATCGTGCGCAGGCAGTCGGCGGCGGTGCGCGCGAGCGAGGTCGCGGTGACTCCGAGGGTCGTCACCCGGTCCTCGGCACCGACCTCGCCGACGTGCCGCGTCACGTCGCGCGCCGCGGAGCCCGACCTGCGGTACGGCTGGAACACGTGGGTCGTCGTGGGGAGCTCCCACACGGGCAGGCCGTGCAGGAGCGCTGCGGACGCGTGGCTCACGACGGGGTCGGCGCGCAGGGCGTGGGCGACGGCACGGGCTCGGGCGACCGCGAGCGCACGCTCCGCCACGAGGGGCGGGACGTCGGGCGGGGGCGTGTCGCGGTACGCGCCGCGCCGCACGCGTTCCCACTCGCCGGCGGCGAGGCGGCGCCGGGCCTCTTCCGGGAGGTGCTCGTGCGCGAGGTGCACAGGGGTCTGGGGCTCTCGACTCGGCATGGGAAGGGATCGTGCCGCTCCTGAGACCGCCGTGGGCCGGGCGGTACCAGAGCTGTGGACGGCGCCCGCGCGGTGCAGCGGTTGTGGACGGCGCCCCCGACGCGTCCCCGTGCCATGCAGGCCCGGCGCACCTGTTCGGCAGGTTCTGTCGAGATCGTCAGCTGCGCCCGCCGATCTCGACTCCGACCGCCGACCTCGGCGGATTCGGTGCTCAGCCGCGGGCGGTGCGTCGGCAGACCTCGTCCCAGGGCGTCGGCTCGATCCCGAAGCGGTCGCGCGCTGCCGTGTCGTCGAGCACGTAGGGGCGGTCCCACTGGTAGGCGAGGTCGCGCAGCTCGCGCAGGAGGGGTGAGAAGAGGCCGGCGGCGGTGAGGCCCGCGCCGCGCAGGGAGCGGACCCGGACGGGCGGTCGCCCGACGCTCGCGAGGACGTCCGTGAGTGCCTCGCGCTGCGTGCGCGGCGGGTTGCTCGGGGTGTGCCACGTGCGGCCGTGCGCGTCGGGGTCGGCCGCCGCCGCGACCAGCGTGCGCGCGGCGTCGCGGACGTCGGTGAACGAGTGCGGCAGGTCGGTGCGCCCGATCATCGTCACGGCGCGCCCGCGCAGGGCGGCCGGCACGACGCGCGAGACGTGCCCGTTGCTCCCGACCCCGGGCCCGACGAAGTCGGAGCTGCGGACCTCGACGACGCGCGCGCGACCGGCGCGGTGCGCGGCGAGCGCGTCGGCCCAGAGCCGGGCGCGGAGGACGCCCTTGTGGTCGGTCGCGGCGTCGGGCAGGTCCTCGGTCATCGGCCCGTCGACGGGACCGTACGGGTAGAGGTTGCCCGTGATCGCGTACACCGCGCCGGTGCGCGCGACGGCGGTGAGCAGCGCCGTCGCGAGGGGAGGCCACACGCGCTCCCACTGCGTGTAGTCGCCGGGGTTGGCGCAGTTGTAGAGCACGTCGGCGCCCTCCGCGACCCGGGTCAGGGCGTCGGCGTCGGACGCGTCGAGGGCGAGGTGCGTGACTCCGTCGAGGCCGGTGTCCCGGCCGCTGCGGGTGACGACGGTGACGTGCGAACCGCGGGCCGCGAGCTCGGCCGCGACGTGCCGGCCGACGGGGCCGGCGCCGACGACGACGTGCCGGTCGGAGGAGGACGGGGTGCTGGACATGGTGGTCTCCTTTCCGAGAGCAGTGCTCTCGCTTCGTCGAGGAGCATGGCACGGGTGCTGCTCCAGCGCAAGAGCGGTGCTCTCGTTTGTGGGCGGCGCTCTCGTCTGCCACCCTGGCGGGATGACGGCCCCTCGCACGGCGCGCGCCCTGGCGCGCGAGACCCTGACGCGCGACATCCTCGACGCCGCCCGAGCGCGGCTCGTGGCCGACGGGCCCGCCGCGCTCTCCCTGCGCGCCGTCGCGCGCGACGTCGGCATGGTGTCGTCGGCCGTCTACCGCTACTTCCCGAGCCGCGACGCGCTGCTCACCGCGCTCCTCGTCGAGTGCTACGACGAGCTCGGCGCGGCCGTCGAGGCCGCGGAGGCCGCCGTCGCGCGCGACGACCTGACCGGCCGGTGGCTCGCCGCGTGCCGCGCGCTGCGGTCGTGGTGCGTCCAGCGTCCCGGCGACTTCGCGCTGCTCTACGGCACGCCCGTCCCGGGGTACGCGGCGCCGCAGGACACCGTCGAGCCCGCGACCCGGGTCGTGCGCGCGCTCGTCGGGATCGTCGCCGACTCCTGGGCCGGCGGCGCGGGCCCCGCACCCGCCCCGCGCGCCGGAGGTGACGCGGCCGAGCTGGTCGCCCCGGCCCTCGCGTTCGTGAGCGCGCGAGGCCTCGTCGCGCCCGACGCCCCGGCGGAGGCCGTCGTGCGCACGCTCATGGCCTGGACCACGCTGTTCGGCACGGTCTCCTTCGAGCTGTTCGGCCACCTCCACCGCACGGTGGCCGACTACACCGACTGGTTCGACGCCGTCGCACTGCGGGTGGGGGCGGACGCCGGCGTCGTCCCCCGTGGTGCGGATGCGGCTTTGCCGCCGCACGGCCGGTAGCCTGGGGGTTCTGGTTCCTACGAGCACGAACGAGGTTCACGTGCCCACCGGCAAGGTCAAGTGGTTCGACACCGAACGCGGGTTCGGCTTCATCGCCAACGACGACGGCGGCGAGGTCTTCCTGCACGCCTCCGCGCTGCCCGCGGACGCGCCCGCCCCCAAGCCGGGTGCGCGCGTCGACTTCGGCGTCGCGGACGGCCGCCGCGGCCCGCAGGCGCTCGCGGTCAAGCTCCTCGACCCGGCCCCGTCCGTGGTCAAGGCGAAGCGTCGCTCGGCGGACGAGATGGCGGTCATCGTGGAGGACCTCATCAAGGAGCTCGACCGGATCCGTGACGGGCTCGGCAAGGGCCGCTACCCGGAGAAGGGCAAGGCGACGATGGTCGCCAAGGTCCTGCGCGTGGTCGCCGACGAGATCGAGGGCTGACATGGTCGCCGTGGCTGCCGCAGAGGAGCGTTCCCGGGGAGTGTCCGCGCGTGCCGCGCGCGACGCCGTGCTCACGGGCGCGGTCGAGCTCGCGCGCGCCGCGGCCCAGGAGGTCGCCGAGAGCTCCGAGGACGTCGGGGAGCACCTCGGCACGTACGCGGAGGCGGACCGCCTCATCTCGCACCGGTTCGCGTGCACGATGCGCGGCTACCGCGGCTGGCACTGGACCGTCACGCTCGCGCGCGTGCCGCGCGGTCGGACGGCCACGGTGTGCGAGGTCGAGCTGCTGCCGGGTGACGGCGCGCTGCTCGCGCCGTCGTGGCTGCCGTGGTCCGAGCGCCTGCGTCCGGGCGACGTCGGGCCGGGCGACGTGCTCCCGTTCCGCGCCGACGACCCGCGCCTCGAGCCCGGCTACGTGCCCACGGGCGACGAGGAGCAGGACGCCGTCGCGATCGATGAGCTCGCCCTCGCACGCGCCCGCGTCCTGTCCCCGCAGGGCCGGGACGAGGCCGCCGAGCGCTGGTACCGCGGCTCGCGCGGCCCGACGGCGCGCGGCGCCGTCGCGTCGGCCGCCGAGTGCGGGTCGTGCGGCTTCCTCGTCACCCTCCAGGGCAGCCTCGGCCAGGTGTTCGGCGTGTGCGCGAACGAGTGGTCGCCCGACGACGGCAAGGTCGTGAGCCTCGACCACGGCTGCGGCGCGCACTCGGAGACCGACGTCGAGCCGCAGCGGAGCGACTGGCCCGACGCCGACCCCCTCGTCGACGAGCTGCACGTCGAGATCGTCTCGCTGCTCGAGTCGGTCGCCCCGACGGCGCAGCCCGCGACCGCGGTGGTCGCGTCGGCGGACGCGGACCCCGCGCCCGTGCTCGACGAGGTCTCGGTCGACGCGCAGCCGGACGCTCGGCCGGCCTCCGAGCCGGCGGCGGACGAGCCGCAGGAGTGACGGACGACGTCTTCGGGACGGCCGCGCTGCGCCGTGCGGTCCTGGAGGCGTGGCGGTCGTCGCCGACGCGTCTGCGCGAGGACGCGAACACCGAGGAGGACCACGCCCACGGGTCGTACCGGGGGCGGGTCGTCGTCGAGCTCGCGCAGAACGCCGCGGACGCCGCGGCCCGTGCCGGGGTCCCGGGGCGGCTGCGCCTGAGCCTGCACGCGCCGTCGGTTCCTGACGGGACCTGGGTCCTGCGCGCCGCGAACACCGGCGAGCCGCTGGACGCGCCGGGCGTCGCGTCGCTCGTGGCGCTGCGCGCGTCCGCGACGGGGCGGGGCGCGCGGGACGCTGACGGCGGGACGGCCACGGTCGGCCGGTTCGGGGTCGGCTTCGCCGCCGTCCGCTCGGTCTCCGACCGAGTGCGGGTCGGCGCGGGGGAGCGTGCGGTCGAGCTGTCGCTCGCGCGCACGCGCGCCGCGCTCGACGACGTGGTCGCCGACCGCCCCGACCTCGCCGCCGAGGTGGCGCGCCGCGGCGACCGGCTCCCGGTGCTGCGGCTCCCGTTCCCGACCCGCGTCGAGGTGCCGTCGGGCTACGACACGGTCGTCGAGCTCGAGCTGCGTGACGCCGAGGCGCTCGCTGCCGTCCGCGCGGAGCTCGCCGACGTGGGGGACCCGCTCCTGCTCGCGCTCCCTGCGCTCGCCGAGGTCGTCGTCGTCGGGGACGGCGTCCAGGAGCGCCGCGTCGCCGACGTCGCCGACCGGTGGACCGTCCTGCGCCGGGAGGGGGCGATCGACCCGGCGCTGCTCGCGGACCGCCCGGTCGAGGAACGCGCGACGACGCGGTGGACGGTCACGTGGGCGCTGCCCCACGTCGGTGCGCGCACCGACGTCCTGCACGCACCGACGCCCACCGACGAGCACCTCACGTTCCCGGCGCTCCTGCTGGCGACCTTCCCGCTGGACCCGGCGCGCCGGCACGTCCCGCCCGGGCCGGTCACCGCGCACGTCGCGCGCGCGGCGGGGCGGGCGTACGCGGAGCTGCTCGGCGGGCTCGCGCGGTCGCGCGGCGCCGACGTGCTGGCGCTCGTCCCGACCGGGCTGCCGGCGAGCGCGGTCGACGCCGAGGTGCGGGCGTCGGCCGAGGCGGAGCTCGCGCGGACCCCGCTCCTCCCGCTCGACGCGCCGCCGGCGCGTGGCGCCGAGGAGCCGACCTGGGTGGCCGACGACGAGGACGCCGACGCCGCCCGGCACTCCTTGGTCGCGCCGGCAGAGGCGCGCGTCCTCGCGGGGGACGTGGGCGACGCGCGCGTGCGGGCCGAGCTCGGGGTCGCGCACCTGGTGGACGTCCCGGGTCCGCTCCGCGCGGTCGCGCGGTCCCTCGGGGCGCAGGTCGTGGACCTCGCGGACGTGGTGGACGACCTCCCGCGCGTCGCCGACCCGGCGCGCTGGCGGGCGCTGTACGACGCCCTCGCGCCGCACGCCGCCGACCGGTCGGTGCTCGAGGCGCTGGGCGCGCTCCCCGTTCCCCTGCTCGGCGGGCAGGTCGTGCGCGGCGCCCGCGGCCTCCTCCTCCTGGACGCCGGGTCGGGCGAGCCCACGGACGCCGGCGGGGTGCTGGACGCCCGCGACGCGGCCGACCTCGGGCTGCGCGTCGTCGACCCGCGCGCGGCGCACCCGCTGCTGGAACGCCTCGGGGCGCGCGTGACCGACCTGCGGACGGTGCTCGCCGACGGGGCCGTCCGCGAACGCGTCCTCGCGGCGTCGGACGCGGCGGAGGCGGGCGACGACCCCTCCTCGGACGTCGAGCGGCTGCTCGCGCTGGTCGCGGCGGCGGTACGGGACGTTCCCGACGCGGAGCGGGCGGGGCTGCCGTTCTGGTGGGGCGAGCTGCCCGTCCCGACGGCCGACGGCGACCGTGCGCCCGTGCGCGGCTGCGCGCTGCCCGGGACGTGGGCCGCGGACGCGCTCGGCACGCTCGGCCTCGTCGATCCCGCGGTCGTCGACCGCTGGGGCGAGCCGGTGCTGCGCGCGGTGGGTGCGGCCGTCGGGCTCGGGGTGCTGCGCGCGCACGACGTGCTCACGCCCGCGTCGGCCGAGGACGAGCCGGACCTGGACCCGCACGCGCCGGAGGGGTGGCTGTCCGACTGGGGCGGGTACCTCGCGTACCTCGCGACGACCCTCGGCCCCGAGACGTACGTGGGCGACGTCGTCGCGGTCGCGGACCTGGACGCCGTCGACGACGACGCGTGGCCCGACGTCCTCGCGCGCCTCGCCGCGGACCCTGCCGCGCGCGAGGCGCTGCTCGCCCCCGTGCGGGCCGAGGGCGGTCGGGGCGCGACGGCACGCTCGTACACCGCGTGGTGGCTGCGCGAGGAGCTCGGTGGGGCGTTCGCGCTCGGGACCGGCCCTGGGCGGGTCCCGTTCCTGCGCCCGGCGCCGCCGGAGGTGGCAGGGCTCGACGACGAGGCGCTGGCCGCGCTGGGCGGCGTGCGGGACCTCGCCGAGCTCGAGCCGGACGAGTGGGTCGAGCTCCTGGACGTCCTGCCCGGCGTCGGGCAGGTCGTCGACGCGCAGGCCGCGCTGACGCTCTGGCGTGCGCTCGGCGTCCTCGCGGGCCGGGGCGAGCGTCTGGACCCGCCGCCGGACCGGGTGCCCGCGCTGCGCGCCGGCGCGGTGCTCGTGGTGGGCGCGGACGACGTCGCCGTCTCGCCCGACCCGATGTGGTCGCCCGTCCGCGCGGTCCTCCCCGCGCCGCCGGGCCTCGTCGCCGAGGTCGCCGATCTCCTGGACGTCGCGGCCGTCCCGCGCGACGCCCCCGCCCCCGACGCCGCTGGTCGTCGTGCCGACGTCCCCGAGGTGGTGCACGCGGTCCTCGACGGGCCGGTGCCGCGCACCTGGGAGCGCCACGACGACCTCCGCGTGGGCGGGGTCGCGGTCTCGTGGTGGGTGGAGCGGGGTGGGGGAGCGGACGCCGTCGTGCACGCGACCGGGCCGGCCGGGCTCGCCACGGGGCTCGCGGTCGCGGCGGGACGCCACGGCGCGAGGTTCGTGCTCGAGGAGGTGCTCCGTGACCCGGGCGCGGCGCAGGGGGCGCTGGCGCGGACGGCCTGGGACGACCCTCAGCCGTCCGACGACGCGCGGTAGCGGGTCCGGTTCCGGCGCTCCCACGCGAGCCCGAGGAGGCCGAGGACGAGGCCGGCGCCGCACGTGGTGACCGCGCGCGGGCCGAGCGTGCCGGTCGCGAGGAGGACCGCGCAGACGACGAGCGCGGCGGTCCACAGGGCCATTCCCGCGAGGATCACGACGCGCAGGTCGACCCGCCAGGGCGCCGGGTCGGGGCGTCGGCGGTCAGGGTGCAGCAGCAGCGTGACGAACGAGGGCACAGGGGCATCGTAGCCACGGCGCGGATTTTCACCCGTACCCGGGTGTCACAGCCGTGACCTGCGCCTCATCCCCTTCTGGTGTGAGCACACGTCGGGAGCACTCGCAACGGCACGCTAGGATGCATGCGCCGCGCTACGGCCTCCACATGTGGTCACCTGTCCAGGTGGATCTGGCCGGCGCCGGGCCGCGCATCGCTTCGGGACCTTCGTCCGATGTATCCGGACCTTCGGCAGAACGTGGAATCTGGACACCCGTCCAACCTATTTCTCCGAGCGGCTAGCGCGGCGCCAGATCCGCAGGATCTCGCCCCTCAGGACGCCTCCGACCACGACGGTGCGGAACGTCTTCTCACCCGGGTGAAACCCCCTGACAACTCTCGTTCCCGCAGTTTCTGAACCCTAGGATGAGTCGCCATGCAGGGTGTGGAACCGACCGGAGGTGGACGCATGTCCCACAGCGTCACCGAAGACACGAGGCGGAGTCTGCGCACCCTTCTCACCACGACTCCCGCCGCCCGGATCCGCGCCGCGCGCGCCGCGTTCGCCGCGCAGGGCTGGGAGGTCGCCTACCGCCGACGCCTGCTGCTCACCGACACGGCGGTGGTCGTCGTCGCGGTGCTCGTCGCGTACTTCCTGCGCTGGGACAAGTTCATCGACGAGCCGGTGCGCGACGCGCGCATCCCGTACGTCGTGCTCAGCCTCCTCGTCGGCGCCGCCTGGTTGATCTCGCTCGTCGCGAGCAGGACGCGCGACCCGCGGGTCATGGGAAGCGGCCCCACCGAGTACCACCGGGTCTTCGACGCCTCGTGGCGTCTCTTCGCCGTGCTCGCCGTGCTCGCGTTCCTCCTCCGCTTCCCGGAGGCGCGCGGCTACCTCGCCTTCGCGTTCCCGATCGGCCTCGGCGGCCTGCTCCTCGGCCGGTACGCGTGGCGCCAGTGGCTCCACCGCCAGCGGGCCACCGGGCGCATGCGCTCGGCGGTGCTCGCCATCGGCCACCGCGACCAGGCCGAGCGCCTCATCCGCGACCTCAACGGCCGCGACGAGTCGGGGTACCGCGTCGTCGGCGTGTGCGTCCCGTCCGGCGGCTTCGGGTCGGACGAGGAGATCCGGGGCGTGCCGGTCCTCGGCGAGCTGCGGCACGCCGGCGAGGTCGCCACGCGGGTCGGTGCGGACGTCGTCGCCGTGTCAGGCTCGGACGCCATCACCGCCGAGGTCGTCCGACGGCTGGGCTGGGAGCTCGAGCCGTACGGCGTGGACCTCATGCTCACGGCCGAGCTCGCGGACGTCGCCGGACCGCGCATCACCATCACTCCCGCGGAGAGCGTCTCGCTCCTGCACGTGGACGCGCCCCGGTTCACGGGGCCCAAGTTCGCCGTGAAGTCGGTCATCGACTGGACCGGCGCCGCGCTCATCACGCTCGCCGCGCTGCCGGTGCTCGTGCTCGTCGCGCTCGCCGTGCGGGTCACCAGCCGCGGCCCGGTGCTCTTCCGTCAGGAGCGCGTCGGCCGGAACGGGCGGACGTTCCCCATGTTCAAGTTCCGGTCGATGCGCGTCGGCGCCGACCGCGAGGTCCAGCACCTCGAGGAGCAGAACGACGGCGCGGGCCCGCTGTTCAAGATGCGCGACGACCCGCGCGTCACGCGTGTCGGCCGTGTGCTGCGCCGCTACTCCCTCGACGAGCTCCCGCAGCTCTTCAACGTCCTGCGCGGTGACATGAGCCTCGTCGGGCCGCGGCCGCCGCTGCCGCGCGAGGTCCAGAAGTACGAGAAGAAGGTGCGGCGTCGCCTCCTGGTCAAGCCCGGGCTCACGGGCCTGTGGCAGGTCGGCGGCAGGTCGGACCTGTCGTGGGAGGAGAGCGTCCGGCTCGACGTCTACTACGTCGAGAACTGGACGATGTTCGGCGACTTCCTCATCCTCGCGCGCACGGCGCGCGCGGTGTTCTCCGGCTCCGGGGCCTACTGAGGCCGGCGGGGTGCAGGGTCGGGCGCGGGGAGGTGCGTCGTGCGGGTCTCGGTCTCGGGATGCGGTCGCCGCGGCGTCCTGCACGCCGCCTGCCTCGCGGCAGCGGGCCACGAGGTCGTGCTCCACGACACGGATCCCCGCGCCCTCGACGTGCTCCGCACGGGAACGGTCCGCGCCGGTGAGCCGCGGCTCCAGCGGCTCCTCGCGCTCGCTCGTGTGAGCGGCCGGCTCCGTCCCACGACGGACCGCACGGCGGTCGCCGGTGCTCGCGTGCACGTCCTGTGCGTCGGCGCGGGGCCCGACCCCGACCCCGACGGCGCCTCTCGTGTGGTGGCGCTCCGCGACGCGCTCGACGACCTGGCCCCGCACCTCGGCCCGGGGGACCTCGTCGTCGGGCGCGCCCGCGTCCCCGCCGGCACCGCGGAGTGGCTCGCCGCCGGGCTCGCCGCCGACGGAGTCCGGGCCACGGTCGCCTGGGTGCCCGACGAGCACCGGCCGGGCCACGCCGTCGTCGACCTCCTGCACCCGTCACGCCTCGTCCACGGGGTCCCTGCCGGCCCGGCCGGCGAGCGTGCCGCCGCGATCCTCGACGCGCTCCACGCCGTGCAGCTCGCGACGGGGGCGCCCCGGACCGTGACCGACCTCGCGACCGCAGAGAGCCTCGGGCACGGCACCGGCACGCTCCGGCCCGCGGCGTTCGTGCGTCCCGGGGGGAGCGACCTCGACGCCGCGGACGTGGTGTCGAGCACACCCGCGGCGGCCCTCGCCGCGGTCGGCGCCGCCTGACGTGCGCGGACACCTCCCGGGGGCGATGCCGGACCGTGTCCCGCGTGTTACCGCGCGGTCACAGGGTTCTGGCAGCATTCTCCCCATGTCCACCCCCACCTCCGTCCGCGAGGACGAGCAGGCGCCGCCCCCTGCCTCCGGCGCCATCGACCGCTTCTTCAAGATCACCGAGCGCGGCTCGACGATCGGCACCGAGATCCGTGGTGGTCTCGTCACGTTCTTCGCGATGGCCTACATCATCGTGCTGAACCCGCTGATCATCGGGACGGTGCAGGACGGCACGGGCCAGTTCCTCGGCGGCGGCGACGCGCCCGACTTCGGCAAGATCGCCGCGGCGACCGCTCTCGTCGCGGGCGTCATGACGATCGCCATGGGCGTCTTCGCGAACTTCCCCCTCGGCCTCGCGGCCGGGCTGGGCCTCAACGCGGTCGTGGCGTACTCGATCGCGTCCCTGCCGGGGGTGACCTGGGCGGACGCGATGGGCCTCGTCGTCATCGAGGGCCTCATCATCCTCCTCCTCGTGCTCACCGGGTTCCGCGAGGCGGTCTTCCGTGCGGTCCCGGTCGAGCTGAAGACGGCCATCAGCGTGGGCATCGGCCTCTTCATCGCGCTCATCGGCCTCGTCAACGCGGGCTTCGTCACCGCGGGCAGCGGCACGCTCCTCGCGCTCGGCAACCTCGGCACGTGGCCGATCCTCGTGTTCGTGGTCGGCCTCGTGCTGACGATCGTGCTGTGGGTCCGCAAGGTCAAGGGCGCGCTGCTCGTCGCGATCCTCACGGCGACCGCGCTCGCCGTCGTGCTGGAGAACACCCTGCACATCGGAGCCAAGGCTCCTGACGGCTCCAACCCGAACGGCTTCAACCTCAACGCGCCGACGTTCGACGGCGTCGTGCAGGTCCCGGACTTCGGCCTCCTCGGCCAGTTCTCGCTGCTGGGCTCGTTCCAGAACATCGCGACCGTCACCGTGATCCTGCTGGTGTTCTCGCTCCTGCTCGCGGACTTCTTCGACACGATGGGCACCATGGTCGCCGTCGGCGCCGAGGCGCGCCTGAACGACGCCGAGGGCGTCCCGCCGCGCTCGCGCGCGATCCTCGTCGTCGACTCGCTCGCCGCGGCCGCGGGCGGAGCGGGCTCCGTGTCGTCGAACACGAGCTTCGTCGAGTCCACCACCGGCGCCGGCGAGGGCGCGCGCACCGGTCTCGCCTCGGTCGTCACGGGCGTCGCGTTCCTGCTCGCGACGTTCCTGTCGCCGCTCGTCGCGCTCGTCCCCTACGAGGCTGCCGCACCGGCGCTGGTCTTCGTCGGGTTCCTCATGATGACGCAGATCGCCGGCATCTCCTGGAAGAACGTGGAGATCGCGATCCCGGCGTTCCTCACGATCATCGTCATGCCGTTCACGTACTCCATCGCGGACGGCATCGGCGCGGGCTTCCTCGCGTTCGTCGTCATCAAGCTCGCGCTCGGGAAGATCCGCGCGATCCACCCGCTCATGTGGGTCGCGTCGGCGATGTTCCTCGTGTACTTCCTCCTGGGCCCGATCCGGGAAGCCCTCGGCCTCTAGGCTCGGCCCATGACGAGCGCGGCGGACGAGCGGTCGGAGGAGGCGTCGGTCGACGCCCTCCCCGCCGCTCGTCCGCGCGCGTTCTACCGGCTGGAGAACACCGTCCAGCCGTACGACTGGGGCTCGACGTCGGCGATCCAGGACCTCCTGGGGGTGGAACCGGACGGTCGTCCGGCGGCCGAGCTGTGGATGGGCGCGCACCCGCTCGCGCCGTCGCGCGTCGTGCCCGACGGCGCGGCGCACCCGGGCGAGGCGCCTCGCCCGGGCGGGGCGACGGCGTCGGGCACGTCGCTCGCCGACCTGGTGCGCGCGGACCCGGTGGGGGTGCTGGGCCAGCGCGTGCTCGACCAGTACGGTCCTCGGCTGCCGTTCCTCCTCAAGGTGCTCGCCGCCGAGCGTGCGCTGTCGCTGCAGGTCCACCCGCACCCGCACCGGGCCCGCGCCGGGTTCAACCGCGAGAACCGGGAGGGCGTGGCGCGCGACTCGCCGCTGCGCAGCTTTCACGACGACCAGCACAAGCCCGAGATGGTCGTGGCGGTGTCGCGCTTCGAGGGCCTGTCCGGCTTCCGGCGGCCGGCGCTCATCCTCGAGCTCCTCGACGGGCTCGACGGCGACCTCGTCGCCCGCATGCGTGCCGCGCTCCGCGCCCGCCCGACCGAGGCCGGCGTCCGTGAGGCGTTCACGCTCGCGCTCCATGCCCGGTCCGAGCCCGACGTCGCGGCGGACCTCGTGCGGACCGTCGCCTCGGTCCGGGCTCGGGCCGAGCGCGGCCCGGTCACGGGGTCCGGCAGCCCGCGGCGCACCTCGCGGCGCGCCGACGCCACGGTGCTCGCGCTCGCCGAGCAGCACCCGGGCGACCCGGGCGCCGTCGTCTCCCTCATGCTCAACCGGGTCACGCTCGCACCGGGGGAGTCGATGTTCGTGCCGTCCGGGCACGTGCACGCCTACCTGTCCGGCTGCGCGGTCGAGGTCATGGCGAGCTCCGACAACGTCCTGCGCGCCGGTCTCACGAGCAAGCTCGTGGACGTCGACGCGCTGCTCGAGTGCGCCACGTGCACACCTGGGCCTGCTGCCCGCCCACGCCTGGTCGACGACGGGTCCGGCCTCGTCACCTACCGCCCGCCGGTCGCGGAGTTCGCGCTCCGGGCGGGGCAGGTCGCAGGTGACGCCCCGGTGCCCCTGCCCGCCGTCGGCCCGCGCGTCGTGCTGTGCCTCGACGGCGCGGTGACGCTCGCCGCGGGCGTCGGCGAGGGCTCCGGCGAGACGCCCCTGGCGCGCGGCGAGTCGGTCTTCGTCCCCCATGCGGCGGGTGCGCTGAACGCGCGGGGCGAGGGGCGCGTCGTCGTCGCCTACGTGCCCTGATCGACGGGCGAACCGGTTCTGTTCCGAGACCGGGACAGCGGTACCATGTGCGCGGCCGAGTCGCGACCTGAGCGTCGGCTGAGTACGGACGAGACGGTGGCAGTGGACGCACAGGGGGACTCGCGCCTCGACGAGGCACGGAAGGCGCTCTGGCACCTCCGCCGGGGCGGTTTGTCCCAGTTGCGCACGTACCTCCGCCGCCGCAGCGTGCCGCGACCGGCCGGCGCGCGCGGCGCGATTCGCTCCGAGGACGGCGTGACCTTCGAGCCGTGGACCGTCTCGGACCGTGCGGCTGCCCGTCCGGCGCTGCGGGTCGGCGTGATCCTCGACGACTTCTCCCGGCTCGCCTTCGGGTTCGAGTGGGACCAGGTGGCCCTCACGCCCGCGTCGTGGCGCGACGAGCTCGACCGTGAGCGCGACGGCCGGCCGGGGCTGGACCTGCTGTTCGTCGAGTCGGCCTGGAACGGCAACGCGGGTGCCTGGCAGTACCACCTCACGGGGACGTCGGCCCCGCGGCCGGCGTTCGTCGAGCTGGTCGCCGCGTGCCGCGAGCGGGGCGTGCCCACGGTGTTCTGGAACAAGGAGGACCCGGCGCACTTCGAGGACTTCCTCGACGCCGCGGCGCTCTTCGACCACGTGTACACGACCGACGTCGGCCGCGTGGAGGCCTACCGCGAGCGGTTGGGCCACGACCGCGTCGGCGTGCTCGCTTTCGGTGCGCAGCCCGCGATCCACAACCCGGTGCGCGCGCACGGCAACGGGCCGTCGGGGGACGTCGCGTTCGGCGGCATGTACTTCGCGCACAAGTACCCGGAGCGTCGGGCGCAGATGGACCTGCTGCTGGGCGCCGCCGTCGACGTCTCCCCGCGCATGGAGAACGGTCTCGAGATCTTCTCCCGGTTCCAGGGCGGGGACGAGAGGTACCAGTTCCCGGAGCCGTTCGGGTCGCGCGTCGTCGGGTCGCTCGACTACGACCGGATGCTCACCGCGTACCGCGAGTACAAGGTGTTCCTCAACGTGAACTCGGTGGTCGACTCGCCGAGCATGTGCGCGCGCCGGGTCTTCGAGATCACGGCCTGCGGCACGCCCGTGGTGACGACGCCGAGCGCGGCGACCGGCGAGTTCTTCCCGCCCGACGAGGTGTTCGTCGTGGGGGAGCGGGCCGAGGCCGCGCACACGATCCGTGCGCTCGTGCGCTCGCCCGAGCTGCGCGACCGCGCGACGCACCGTGGCCAGCGCCGCATCTGGCGCGAGCACACGTACGGCGCACGGGTCCAGCGCGTGCTGCACGACGTCGGGCTGGCCGAGTCGGCGACAGTTGCTCGGCCGAGCGTGTCGGCACTGGTGTCGACCAACCGGCCCGGACAGCTCGACCACGTGCTGCGGACCGTGGGTGCGCAGCGCGACGTCGACGTGCAGCTCGCGCTCCTCACGCACGGGTTCGACGTCGACGAGGCGGACGTGCGGCTGCGCGCCAAGGAGGCCGGGGTCGCGGATCTCGTGCTCCTCACGGCCGGTCAGGACGTGCCGCTGGGGGAGTGCCTCAACCGCCTCATCGTCGCGTCCGACGGCGACGTCGTCGCGAAGATGGACGACGACGATCTGTACGGCGAGCACTACCTGTCCGACCAGCTCGACGCCCTGGCCTACTCCGGCGCCGAGGTGGTGGGAAAGCAAGCGCACTACCTGTATCTCGGGTCGCTCGACGCGACGATTCTTCGGTTCAGGCACCGTGAGCACCAGTTCAGCGACTTCGTCATGGGCCCGACGATCGTCGCGACCCGAGATCTCGCGAAGCGGGTGAAGTTCGCCTCTGTGACGCGGGGAGAAGACACCGGCTTCCTCCGATCAGCGGTGGACGCCGGGGCGCGGGTGTTCTCCGCCGACCGCTTCAACTTCGTCCAGATGCGCTCGGGCGCGGCGCACACCTGGGACGTGTCCGACGCCGAGCTGCTCGCGAGCGGCGAGGTCCAGTTCTACGGACGTGCCGACCGGCACGTCCTCATCTGAGGGGAATCATGAGCTACACCACTGTGTGCGTCGTCGGGCTCGGGTACATCGGGCTCCCGACGGCGGCGATCCTCGCGTCGAACGGCGTGGACGTCATCGGCGTGGACATCAACGAGCGCACGGTGGAGGCGGTGAACCGAGGCGACGTGCCGTTCGTGGAGCCCGACCTCGCGACGTACGTCGCTGGTGCGGTCACGCAGGGCACGCTCCGCGCGGCGACCAAGCCCGAGCAGGCCGACGCGTTCATCGTCGCGGTCCCGACCCCGTTCACCGACGGGCACAAGCCGGACCTCTCCTACATCCAGGCCGCAGCCGAGGCGATCGCGCCGCACCTGGCGGCAGACGCCCTCGTGATCCTCGAGTCGACGTCGCCGCCCCAGGCGACGCAGCAGATGGCGGAGTGGATCCTCGCTGCGCGTCCCGACCTGTCGCTCGACGGGTCGGAGGGGCGCGCCCGGATCCACGTGGCGCACTGCCCAGAGCGCGTGCTGCCCGGTCGCGTGATGATCGAGCTCGTCACGAACGACCGCATCGTCGGTGGTCTGACGGCAGACGCCGCCGAGCGGGCCAAGGAGCTCTACCAGGTCTTCTGCCAGGGCGAGATCCTGCTGACCGACGCGGTCACCGCCGAGATGGCGAAGCTCGTCGAGAACTCGTACCGCGACGTCAACATCGCGTTCGCGAACGAGCTGTCGCTCATCTCCGCCGACCTCGGGATCGACGTCTGGGAGCTCATCCGGCTCGCCAACCACCACCCGCGCGTGAACATCCTGCAGCCGGGTCCTGGCGTGGGAGGCCACTGCATCGCGGTCGACCCGTGGTTCATCGTGGATGCTGCCCCGGAGCGTGCCCGGATCATCCGCACGGCGCGTGAGGTCAACGACGCCAAGCCCGAGTACGTGATCTCTCGCGTCAAGGAGCACGCCGACCGGTTCAAGGCACCCCGGATCGCCGTGCTCGGCCTCGCGTTCAAGCCGGACATCGACGACCTGCGCGAGTCGCCGGCGCTGGCGATCGCCACGAGGCTCGCGACCGAGGTGGGTGACGCCGTGATTCTGGCGGTCGAGCCGCACATCGACGAGCTGCCTCGCGGGCTCGCGGGTCGGGAGAACGTAGAGCTGCGGGACCTCGCCGGTGCCGTCTCCGACGCCGACATCGTGCTGGTGCTCGTCGACCACACGGACTTCAAGGACGCAGACCGCAAGCCGTTGCGCCTCCGCGAGAAGATCGTGATCGACACGAAGGGTGTCTGGCGGTGACGAAGCGTTCCCTGGTGTCCAGGATCCGCCGCCGACTGGCTGGCCCCCCGCCGAGACCGACCGTGGCCGGCCACGACGTCGGCCATTTCGTCGTGGAAGCGAAGGAGCGATGGGCTCAGGGGCGCCGTGACGCCGCACTGGAGTCCATCCGTCGGGCCGCACTTCTCGCTCCGCGACGGGCAGATCTCTGGTACCTCAACGGACAGTGGGCGATCGAGGCGAAGCGCTCGGACGTTGCCTACGTGGCCGTCCGGAACGCTCTGGACGTCCGGCCGTGGCACCTGGGTGCCTACGAGCTGCTCGTCGAACTCGTCCGGAGCAAGGACAAGTCGTCGTCGATCCTCACCGAAGCGCTCGATGCGCTCGTGCGCGAGCTACCCGCTCACCCTGAGCTGCACCGGTCCGCGCTCGACTTCCTCGTCCCGCAGAAGCATGTCGACGGGATTCGGATCGTTGCACAGGGATCGGACGCCGTCGCCGCTCGCGCCGCCCAGATGTTCCTCGAGCAGCGTGTCGGCGAGAGGCCAGGTGCTTCTGCCCCACTCCCCACCGCGAGTGAGGAGCGGTCCGCTGAGCTGATCTATGCGCTCGCGATCGGGCGTACGGGCCGGGCTGTCGCCTTGCTCGACGAGACCGCGCCCGCCGAAGTCCCTGTCGACGCGCTGCGTCGTGCGATTCGGCGCAGCCTTGCCCGGGGGCAGGACAAGCGAAGCGGGAAGCTCCTCCGGGAGTACGCCCGCGTCCGACCGGGGGACGGGTGGGCCCGCACCAACCTCAAGGCGATCGAGCGGCGGCGGGAACGCAGCGAGGAGCCGACTGCGACAGGCGCTCCCACGAACTATCAGCTCGCGAAGCGGGGGTTTCCGTTCGGCAAGCGCTCGCAGGGTGTTGCTTATGAGCCGAACCCTCGAAGCGCGTTCTACCTGCTCCATAACTCGCTCCCGTACAGTTCTGCCGGCTACGCCACCCGGTCGCACGGCCTGTTGCGACAGCTGAGCACGGAGTGGGACATGCGTGCCGTCACGCGGCTCGGATTTCCCTTCGACACGCCAGGGCACGACGAGCTCGAGCAGATCAGCGGTGTCGACGTGATCGACGGCGTCACGTACTCGCGTCTCAGCACGGAGGCGGGGCGCTGGCAGAAGAACCCGATCACCGACTATGTCGCTCAGTACTCCGAAGCGCTCGCCGCCCTGGCCAAGGAGCACCGTCCGTTCGTCATCCACGCGGCGTCGAACCACTGGAACGGTCTGACCGCGGTCGAGACGGGGCGTCGACTCGGGATCCCTTCGGTGTACGAGGTGCGGGGGCTCTGGGAGGTCACACGCGCCTCGCGCAACCCGGAGTGGCACGACTCAGGCATGTACCGGTACGTGAAGCGCATGGAAGCCGACGCGGCCTCGGCAGCGGACCGGGTCATCACGATCACGCGCGGGCTCCGGGACGAGATGATCGATCGTGGCGTCGACGCGGAGAAGATCGTCGTCGTACCCAACGGCGTCGACACGGAGCGCTTCACCCCCATCCCGCGCGACGTCGAGCTCCAGAGCCAGCTCGGGCTCCAGGGAAAGACGATCATCGGGTACGTGGGCTCGGTGCTCGACTACGAAGGCCTCGACCTGCTCATCCGGGCGGCGAGCAGGCTCGCCAGCGAGCGGGACGACTTCCACGTCCTGATCGTCGGCGACGGTGCCGAGAAGGAGGTGTTCGAGTCGCTCGCGGAGGAGCTGGGTGTCCTGGGTTCTTACGTCACCTTCACGGGCCGCGTGCCGCACGCGGACGTCGAGCGGTACTACTCGCTGATCGACATCGCCCCGTTCCCCCGCGCTCCTCTGCCGGTCTGCGAACTGGTCTCGCCCCTCAAGCCCTTCGAGGCCATGGCGATGGGGAAGGCCGTCGTCTCGTCCGACGTCCGAGCGCTCGCCGAGATCGTCACGGACGGCGAGAACGGTCTGCTCCACGCGAAGGGCGATGCCGGTTCTCTCGAGAGCGTGCTCCGGCGCCTCCTTGATGACGACGTCCTCCGCGAGCGGCTCGGCGCGCAGGCTCGCGAGTGGGTCGTCCGTGAGCGGGACTGGCGCAACCTGGCCGCCCGCGTCTCCGCGATCTACGACGGGCTGGTTGCCACGAAGGCGGCCGAGAGCGGTGGGTAAGAGCTTCGGCCCGGAGATGCTCGAGCACGCGAGGACGGTCGCTGCTCGTCAGTCGTTCGGTTCTGACTTTGCGCCGCGCGGTGACGATGAGGAGGTGGCGCGGCGCCTGCGGGACGGATTCGTCACGCTGGCACCGCACCCTGAGGTCGAACTTGCGCGCCCGGTCGTCTGGTCGCAGGACCCGCTGAAGCAGCGGAACTGGCGGGCGCAGCTCCACATGCTCCGGTGGCTCGATCCGCTGCGCCGGCTTGCTGCCGCTGGTGACCCGTCGTTCATGTCGGTCTGGGAAGAGGTCGCACGCCAGTGGATCTGCGAAAACCCGCCAGCAGTCTCCACGGCAACCTATGCCTGGGCGAACATGGTCGATGCGCTGCGCTCTCAGACCCTGCTCCTGGGCCTGCCCTACGTCCAGGATCCTGATTGGCTGCTCGACTCCCTCGTTGATCACGGCGAGTGGCTGCTCGACCCGTCACACCTCGGGCACTCCAACCACGCGCTGCACCAGCACGCCGCACTCTTCATGTTGGGGTGTGCGCTCCGGGAGCAGGGCTGGATCGATGAGGGCCATGACCGGATCGTGCGACACGTCTCTGCGGAGTTCGACGAGCAGGGCGTGAACCGCGAGGCGGCTCCCGGTTACTGGCTGCTCAACTACCGGTGGGTCAGGGAGCTGATCCGCCGTGTCGAGCTCGAGGGCCACGATGCGAGCGCGATCCGCGCAGCGGTAGAGCGAACGTCGAACGCGCTCGCTCATGCCGCACGGCCCGACGGAGCGCTGGAGATCATCGGCGACACTGCGCCTCGGACTTGGCTACGCGAGACCGAGGGAGCGCCGGAGGTCTCGTACGTAGCGACGGCGGGAGGCGCCGGCAGTCCGCCTGACTCCACCGTGGCGTTGTTCAATGCCGGTTACGTCTTCGGGCGCAGTGGTTGGGGTGAGACCGAGCGCCGGTTCGAGGAAGAGACCTTCTATTCGCTGAGGTTCGGCGCGGCGGACGGAGTGCACGGACATGCGGACGGCGGGGGGGTCACATACTTCTCGGGCGGTCGACCGATCCTCACGGAGGCGGGCAAGTACGCCTACCTCAGCGACCCCGCACGCACCTACGTCACCGGCCGGCTCGGGCACAACGTCGTGCACGTCCGAGATACCGAGTACGACCCCGCATCGGTGGTCGAGCTGGTGGGCTACGAGACCAACGACCGGTTCGACCACTTCAGGTTGCGAGACCGTGGATATCGCGGTGTCACGATCGAGCGCGCGGTGACGTTCGCCCGCGCGACAGAGGCGCTGCTCGTCGTCGACACGGTGCGCGCGGTCAGGCCGGTCACGGCCGAGGTTCGGTGGCACGTCGAGTCCCGGGCTACCGCGCGCAAGGTCGGCCCGACCGTTGGCATCAGGAACGGCCCGGCAGAGGTCACCTTCCGGTGGAGCGGGCGGAGCCCGGCGATCGAGCTGGTTCGCGGACAGGTCGATCCTTTGGACGGGTGGGTCTCCCCGCGCTGGGGCCAGGTGGCAGAGACGACGGTCGTGAAGGCGGTGCAGTCGGGGACGGCGTTCCGTGTCATCACGTCGATCTCACCCGGGAGCGCACGGTACCCGCGACGCCCGGTCGGGGCAGGCGGCTCCGCGGGGGAGACCGCGGTCGTCCTGGACGGGCACGGCATGCAGGAGAAGGTCGTGATCGGGTCGGGGTCCGTCACCGTGCTTCCTGTTGGCCACGACATGGACGATACTGCCGCGCAGTATCGCGTTCCGGACAGTGTTCCGTCGACGAAGGAGATCGAGCGATTCGAGAGCGAGAACGTCGAGGCACGTCGTGAGCTCTGCTCGGGACGCACCAGCGGCCCGCCCTTCGGTTCCCTCGAGGAGCGCATTCGAAGGGGTCACGACTACGGTGCGGCGGCGACGCTCGTAGATGCGTTCGGCTCCGGGGGGCGACCAGGTTCCGCCACGCGGCTCGATCCCCGGACGCGACGCGGTATGACTATCTCGGGCCACCGGGCAGAGTCCCCTTTCGGCGAGCTCGTGCACTACGAGTCCACGCCTTCGCGCTTCACGCTCGGGAGCCAGCGGTCCACCCACGTGGTGGAGATGGGCCCGGTGGCTCTCCCGTTCGCGGTGCAGCGGGCTGAGAGCGACATCCTCGTGGTTTCGCTCCACGGTGCACTCAACCGTGCGAAGACCGTCCTGCCGCGGTTCGAGCGACTTCGTTCGCTCGGGACGATGGGAGTCAACGCGCTCTCGGTGGCCGATCCCACGCTCGATCTCGATCCCTCGCTCACGCTGGGGTGGTACCTCGGGACCCGCAGCATGGATCTGCACCTGGAGCTCGCTCGGGTCGTCGAGACCGTGAGTGATCAGCTGGGTATCCGGCGGGTGGTCTTTCTCGGGAGTTCCGGGGGAGGCTTTGCGGCGCTCCATCTGGGTTCGCTCGTCCGCGGGTCCACCGTCCTGGCGCTCAACCCGCAGACCGACGTGCGTCGCTACCATGCCCGTTTCTCGCAACGTGCCTTGCAGGGAGTCTTCGGGGCTGACGCGTCGTACGAGGACGGACTGAGGACTCGTGTCTCCGTCGCGGCCCGCTTCGCCAAGTCCGGAGTCCCGGACCGCGTGCGGTACGTGATGAATCGCGGGGACGTCCATCACCTGGTCGAGCATGCGGAGCCGTTGTGGGCCGGTGTTCCAGAGCTGGCAGCACGCCTTGAGGTCACCTGGCTCGACCTCGGGAACGGGCACCTAAGCCCAGATCTGGAGACCGTCAGCTCGGTCCTCACCCAGGAGATGGAACGGTAGCGACATGCGACAGACGCGCTTGCGAGAGGACGCTCAGTGACCACCGCGGTGGAGATTCTTGACGCCCGGGCGGACGGCCGCCTGTTCCGGTTCGGGTTTGCGGCGTTTCACGCGAGCACACCGATATCGGGTCACGTGCTGAGGGACTGGAGCAGGCTCGCGGTGGGGGACTTCGTCGTCTGCACGCACCCTGAGGTCGAGATACGACTGGTGCGCGGTCGGACGGGGGTGAGTGTGGCTCTGGGCGACGTCTTCGTCGGACACGGCGACCGAGCGTTGGACGAGGTTCTTGCGCGCTACGCCGAAGTGGGTGATCCCGCGCTGACCGACGTGTTGTCGGGGCGCTTTGCTCTTCTTCGCGTCGCAGACGGAGAGCTTTCTGTCCTGAACGATCCCCTCGGCACGCGATCCGTCTGTTATCGCCAGACGTCTCCGCGGATCGTGGGCTCACATCCCGCACTCGTCGCGGAGCTTGCCGGTGATCGGCTGGACCGAGAGACGACGATGTATATGGGCTCTGACGAATACCGCGCACGGCGAACCCGATACCTGCCGGGTGACGCGACACGCTACCGCAACATCAAGATGCTCGTGCCGAACAACGTTCTCGACGTCCGCAGCGGCCGGACACGTCGGTTCGCGCTCTCGCAGGCTCCGTCAGGACTGCTCGATACCGAGAACTACCTCGAGATGCTGGACGACTACTTTGCGCGGTACGCCCGGTATCTCGACACAGGGAGGAGCTTGGTCGTGGGCGCGACGGGCGGGAGTGACAGCCGCGCGTTGATCGCCGCCCTCCGCGCGCACGGGGTCCGGCCGCGCCTTCTTACGTGGCCGGGCTTGGACGACACCGAGATCGAGATCGTGGGTCAGATCGTGAAGCACACTGGGCTCGACCACGTCATGGTGTCGAGCGTGTCCCCGGCTCCCGGGAGTGACCGGCTTCGTGAGATCGCCGCGCTCAACACCTCCTTCACCCGAGGCAGGCCGACGCTTCCCGGTATCGTGGCTCCTCACGTCGACCGGCAGGAGCTCTTTCTTCGAGGCTACGGGGGCGAGGTCTTTCGGGGTTCCTGGAACTCGCAGTTCGTCCCGCTCGCCGGAGAGGGCGCGTCGTTCGCCGTGCGGCAGTACCTCACGTGGAAGGTGAAGAGCCCGAGCGCCGATCACCTGGACTTCACCACGCGCGCATTCGACGGGTTCTTCGAGCGGGGGAACGTCGACCCGGCGCGGCCTCCGTACGACATCGGCGATCTTCACTACCTGGAGCATCGCATGGCGATGTGGGCCTCCAACGTTTCGAACGAGCTCGACCCGGTCATGTCGTCGCACTCGTTCTTCAACAGCCGCATCCTGTTCGCGGCCTCGCTCCGGCTTCCGCCAGCTGAGCGGCGCGGCGTACAGCTCATGCAGCGGATCACCTCGAGGTACGACGCGGACCTCGCCGCTCTCTAGGGTCCAGCCCACGCGGAGGCTCGTCGCCGACCAGGTGGCTGCCTGCAGGTTGCGTCACGCTCCGGAGTCCACCCGCACGGGCGCCGAGTACACGGCGACCTTCCCGTGCGGCCGCTTGTAGAAGAGCCGGAACCGATACGTGCCCGGGTCGGTGACACGCACGTGGAACGTGGGGGACTCCTGGTAGGAGAACTTCTCGTGCACACCGTCGCGACTCGTGACGTAGAGCGCGAACTCACGGGAAGCGTGGTCGTCGGCGGCGTGCACGACGAAGTCGTTCGAGCTGACCCGCTCGACCCGAGGGAGTGGAGGGGGAACCGGGGACTCTTCGTCGTACACCAGAGCGTTGACACCCTCGGCGAGCGCGTGCGAAGTGACATCCGCGAGAGCGAAGACCGAAGCTTCTCCAGAGCGGCCACGCTGGGCGATCCCCAGCACATCCGTACCGACGACGTGCAGCCCGTCGACCGTGTGCTGCGCCGCCTGGAGATAGTGCCACGTGACGGTGTCGAGATCGTCTGGGGAGAAGTTCGCGACGGATCCCACCGGTGATCCGTCGTCGAACTGTCGGGGCCATCTGGGGGCGAGGAGTACGGTTCGCCCACCGAGCCCTAGCGCGGTGACCTTCGCGTGCCACTCGTCCAGGGCGAGCCGCCAGAGCCGGAAGTGCTCGTCCGTGCCGAACGCGAGATGGCGAGCCGATCGTGCGAGGGCGCTGTCGAGACCCGACTGGACGAGTTCCGGCGTGCGCGTGACATACCCGTCGGCGTACTCGTAGACCCCGAGCAGTTCATGTCCGAGGTCCCAGAGGAGTAGGTCCGTCGTGTGCCGCTGGGCTTCGAGCTGAGCGAGGAAGTCGCCCCGAAGCGTCCCGAGGAGTGTCCGGCGCTGCGAGCGGGTCGCGAGGCCGCTGAGGTTGGCGTGTCCTTCGAGGCCAGGGATCGCTCCTCGAAGAGCGATGAGCGACTGACCGAGGGAGGCTGCAGTCGTCTCGAAGCCATATGTGCCGAGCCAGCCGTTCGTCTCCCGAGAGAGGCCGCTGCCCAGGATGAGTGTCCGCATCACGGGTGCCCGGGGGCGCGCAGCCCTGTCACCGCCGTGGCAAGCGCCTCGAGCGACCGGTGCGAGGCACTGCCGTCGCCGTACGGGTTCGTGGCGCCTGACATCGCCGTGTACGCATCGTCATCGGTCAGGAGACGGGTCACCTCGGCGACGATCCGCTCCTCCTCGGTACCGATGAGCTTGACCGTTCCGGCCGCGACTGCCTCAGGCCGCTCGGTGTTCTCTCGCATCACGAGCACCGGCTTGCCAAGGCTGGGCGCCTCCTCCTGAACCCCGCCCGAGTCTGAGAGGATCACGGTACTGAGGGCCATCATCCTGGCGAACTCTCCATAGGGGAGCGGCTCGCTCACTGTGACGTTCTCCACTCCCTCCAGCTGGGGGAGCACGGCATCGCGCACGATGGGGTTGCGATGCGCGGGGAGGACGATCTCCAGGTCCGGGAAGGCCCGCGCGACGCGCGCGAGTGCACGGCCGACTCCCTCCATCGCCCCGCCCCAGTTCTCGCGGCGGTGCGTCGTCACGAGAAGGATGCGCCGTCCCGAGGAGGCTAGCTCCTCGAGGCGAGGCTCGGTGAACGGGATCTCCTTGCCAACTGTCGTCAGCAGTGCGTCGATCACCGTGTTGCCCGTGACCGCGATTGCCGCGTCATCCACGCCCTCGGCCGTGAGGTTGCTGCGGCTGGTCTCCGTAGGGGCGAGGTGGAGGGTCGCGATCTGCGTGGTGAGCTTGCGGTTCGCCTCCTCCGGGAACGGCGAATGGATGTTCCCCGAGCGAAGTCCGGCTTCCACGTGCACGACCGGGATCTGGCGGTAGAAGGCGGCGAGCGCGGCAGCGGTGGACGTCGAGGTGTCCCCTTGGACGATCACTGCGGACGGCTTCTCCTTCTCCAGGATCGGGTCGAGTCCCTCGATGACACGCGAAAAGATCTGCGCCAGGCTCTGCCCGTGGCTCATGATGTCGAGGTCGTGGTCCGGGACGATGCCGAAAAGCTCGTTCACCTGGTCGAGCATCTCGCGGTGCTGACCCGTCACCACGGTCACGGACTCGAAGTCCTGGCTCTCCTCGAGCGCCTTGATCAGGGGGGCGACCTTGATGGCCTCCGGCCTCGTGCCGTACACGGTCATGATGCGGGTGGTCATGCGTCTCATTCCTCGTTCGTGGTCACGATGCGACCGGGTGCGCGCACGTGGCGGGGGCGGTAGCTGCGCCCGGGCGGCTCTTCCACCTGGACGTGCGTCTCCGTCTTCTCTGCGAGCGCGTCTTCGATGATCTTCTTCGCCTCGTCGGGCTTTTCCTTGGCGATGGCCCACGCCCACTTGCGGTAGCGCAGTGCCACGTCCTCAGCGGGTCCGTCGAGCACGAGGCGACCATAGTTGAGCCAGATGGCGCGCGTGCACGTCTCCTCGATCGTCTTGGCCGCGTGGCTCACGAGAAACACGGTTCCCGCGTTCTCACGGAGGCGGTTCATGCGTGCCTCGCTGCGCTCGCGAAAGGCGGCGTCACCCGTGGCGAGGGCCTCGTCGATGAGCATGATGTGGGGGTTCGCAGCGGTCGCGATGGCGAACCGCAAGCGCGCTCCCATGCCGGACGAGTACGTCTTCATCGGTAGATAGATGGACTTCCCGAGGCCGGCTAGCTCGACGACATCGGGGATCGCCTTCTCGGTCTGCTCTGGCGTCAGGCCCATCGCGAGGCAGCCGAGGCGCACGTTCTGCTCACCCGAGAGGTCGGGCACGAGTGCGGCGTTCACGCCGATGAGCACCGGTGTGCTCTCGGCCAGCACGCGACCACGCGCCGGCCGTTCGAGCCCGGCGATGATCCGCAGGAGCGTGCTCTTGCCGGAGCCGTTCTGGCCGACGAGGCCGATCTGCTCTCCGGAGCGGGCGACGAACGAGATACCCGACAGTGCTCGGACGAGCACCATCGGCTGCTGGCCGAGCACGGTCTTCGCGGCACGTACCAGACGGTGAGAGCGCCGACGCTCGGCGGCGTCCGTCGACGGCACGCGATAGCGCACGTGTACGTCCTGGACGGCGACCGTCGCGGAGGAGAACGGGTCAAGCTCGGCCATAGGACTCCTCTCCCCGGTAGAAGAAGAGGAAGCCCACGACGAGCGTCCCGACTGCCCAGGCGCTGAGCCCAAGCCAGGACGAGAGCGCGGGCGTCGCTCCGTACAGAAGGCAGTCGCGCACCATGTCCAGGACCATGAACATCGGGTTCGCCTCCATCAGAGCGATGATCGTGGGGTGGTCCAGGAACCGCTCGTAAGAGAAGAACACGGCTGACCCGTACAGCCACAACCGCGTCGCGAACCCGATGAGCTGGTTCAGGTCCGGGATGACGGAGACGCACCGCGCGAGCAAGAGCGAGAGACCCGCCACGAAGACCACCTGCAGGGCGAGCACCAGCGGGACGAGCGCGACCCGCCACGTGAAGACCTCGGCCGGGGGGAGTACCACGATGATCGCGACCATGGCACCGAGCACCGGGATCATGTTGAGCATCTCGCGTAGCACGACAGCGAGGGGGAGCGAGGCGCGTGGGAAGGCGAAGGCTCGGATGAGGTTTCGTCCGGTGGCGATCGACTTCGCCCCGCCCGTGATGCACCGTGTGGTGAAGGAGAAGAGGAAGACACCGATGACGAGGTAGCCGAGGAAGTTCTCGACACCGCGGTCCGCCTTCAACAAGAGCCCGAAGATGAGGAAGTACGTCAGCCCGTCGAGCACGGGCTTGAGCACGAGCCACACGGTGCCGAGCAGGTTCTCGCGCGTCCCGCTCGTGACCTTCGCGCGGGCCTCGGCCCACAGGAAGTGCCGGCGGTTCCAGAGCTGACCGAGGTACACCCCGAGCGGCGGGCGCGCCCCGACGCGGGTGAGCCGACCCGCGGAGACGACCTCCGTCGTCGACGGCGGGCCGGCGAACAGCATCGAGTACAGGTCCCCGCCGGGGGGCCTGTTCTCGGCGGTGTTCGTCTCTCCGGTCATCGGCGGCATCCTAGGACGACCCCGTCGGTGCGTAGTCCGTGCCGTACGTCGCGACGTACGCGTCGAGCGTGTCCGTGCGGACCGCCTCGCCGAGGGCGGCGGTCCGCTGGGCGTCCACGAGGTTGACCGACGCCCCGCCTCGGTTGCCGAACCCGGTGATCGGCACCATGAGCCCGACGACGTCCTCGCGCTCGAGCTCGGCGGCGAGCGGGACGAGCGCGAGCGCGTCGTCCACGTCGAGGTCGCCCGTGATCTTCACGTTGCGCACGAGCATCGGCATGAGCTCGGCGAGCACCGCCGGCTCGTCGGCGCGCTCCGCGATCCGGTCGAGCGTCCCGACGACGGCGGCGCGCTGCCGCTCGGTGCGGTCGAGGTCGCCGAGGGGGAGCCGCTTGCGCTCGCGCACGTAGATGAGGCCGTCCGTGCCGGACAGCGTGATGCGCCCCTCGGGGAAGTCGACGACGCGTCCCGTGCTGTGCACGGTCACGGTGCTCGCGTGCTGGTTGTCCACCTCGAACCCGTCGAGGGCGCGCGTGAGGGCGATGAACCCCGCGAAGTTCGACTGGACGACGTAGTCGATCTCTACCCCGCCGAGCAGGCCGGACACGGTCTGGACGAGCGTGTCCGTCCCGCCGCGCGAGAACGCCGCGTTGATCTTGCCCTCGCCGAGCCCCGGGATGTCGACCCATATGTCGCGCGTGAACGACACGAGGTACAGGTTCTGCCGGTCGGCGGGCACGTGGACCAGCAGGATCGTGTCGGCGTTGCCCGTGAGGTCGGCGGGGTCGCGCGAGTCCGTGCCCACGAGGAGCGCGTTCACGGGCCCCTCGGGCAGCGGGTCCGCGGGCCCCGTCGGAGTGGGGCTGGGGCTGGGCGCCGACGAGCGCGTCGGTGCGGGGGACGTGCTCGTCGCCGACGGCGTGGGCTCCGGGTCCGCCGCGGTGCAGCCGGCGAGCAGCGCCGTCGCGACGAGGGCACCGAGGGCACGACGCAGGAGGGCGGTGCTCATCGTCCTCCTCCAGCCAGTGCTCGTGCGTACACCTCGCGGTACCGGGCCGCGTTCGCGGCCCACGTCCTGGTGGTCGCGAGCTCGCGACCGCGCGCCAGCATCCCACGACGCGCGTCGTCATCGCCCAGGACGTCCGCGACGGCGGCCGTCCAGGCGGCAACTTCACCCGCGGGCACGAGGCGCCCCGCGTCACCGACGGCCTCGCGGAGCGCGGGCAGGTCGCTCGCGACGACCGGCCGGCCGACCGCCATCGCCTCGACCGGCTTGAGCGGGGTGACGAGGCGCGTCACGCGGTCGTCGCGGCGGGGGACGAGCACGACGTCGAGCGCCGCGAGGTACGTCGTCGCGAGCGCGCGCGGGACGCGCCCGGGCAGGACGGCGTGCGCGCCCAGGTCCAGCTCGTCGGCGAGGCGGAGCAGGCCGGGGCGGGCGACGCCGTCGCCCACCACGAGCGCGGTCGCGTCGAGGCCGTCCGCGCGCAGCGCGGCGACCACGCGCAGGACCGTGTCGAGGCCCTCGTAGTCGACGACGCTGCTCACCGTGCCGACCACCGGCCCGGGCGCCGCGATCCCGAGGGTCGCGCGAGCGGCGTCGGGCGTGGGGTGCGTCGACTGCAGGAGCGACTCCGGCACCGCGTTGGGGACCACGGTGATCCGGGACCCGGGCACGCCGCGCCCCACGAGCTCGGTCCGCATCGTCTCGCTGAGGGTCACGACGTGGTCGGCGGCGAGCGCGAGCTCGGTCTCCTTGGCCCGGATCAGGGCGTACCGGCCCGACGCCTCCGCCGCGCGTCGCGCCTCGGCGCTGCCGTGCGAGGCTGCCCAGGTCTCCTCGGGCAGGCCGCGCACCTCGTACACCCACGGCACGCCGAGCCGTCGGGCCGCCTCGCGCGCGGCGATGCCGGTCGTGTGGGGCGTGGTGGCGTGCACGACGTCGGGCCTGAACCGGCGGGCCGCGCGCACCAGCAGGTCCGCCTCGGCCGCGGGCCGTCGCGCCGGGTCGCCGTGCAGCACCCACGGCAGCAGCCGCTCGTACCGGACGCCGTCCACGACGTCCGTCCCGCGCGCGCCGAGGACGCCGATCGTCACCGGGTAGGCGGCGCGCGTCGTCGCGGCCACGGCGAGGCCGGCCTCCCGCTGGGCGCGCAGGATCGCGTGGCTGCGCAGGGTGTACCCGCTCTGGGTGTGCGGCAGCGAGTTCGTCAGGTGGTGCAGCACGCGCGGGTGCCCGACGGCGGTCCGCGCCGGGAGCGGCGGGGTCCCGTCGGTCGCGGGGTCGGGCTCGAGCGCCCGGACCTGGGCCCGGATCGCACGCAAGGTGCGGCGCTCGGCGCGGCTCGACGCCGTGGCGCGGGCCACCGCGTCGACGTCACCGTCCTGCCAGAGCGCACGCAGGCGGGCCGGCCCGGGTTGCGGGGACCCGTCGTGCGGCGCGTCGAGCAGCTCGGCGCTGCCGACGGCGACCGCGACCTCGGCCGCCACGCGGTGCGCGAGCCGGGACCCGGGCGCGCGGAGCACCGCGGCGACCGTGCGGGCCGCGTCGTCCGGCGCCCCGTCGAGGTAGAGACCGAGCGCGCGGCGAGCCGACGGGTCGCGTGCTGTGAGGAGCAGGCGGACCACGCCGCGCCGTACCCGGGCGGGTGCCCGCCGAACAGCCTGGATCGCGAGCCAGACGGGGTCGTCGAGGACCGCGCGCGTCCCGAAGGACAGGGCGAGGACGAGGGCGCGAACGACGTCGCGCGGGGCCGTGGTCCTCATCGACGCAGCCCGTCGAGCAGCTCGACGTACCGGGCGGCCAGCGCGTCGTCGTCCGCGTTGAGCGCGACCCACTCCTGCGCCGCGTGACCGATCACGGGGACCGCGCCCGCGGCGACGAACCCGGCCCAGAGCGCGGCCAGCGCCTCGACGTCTCCGGGCGGGACGACGTCGCCCGCCTCCAGCGAGAGCACGAGCTCCGCGGCCTCGCCCGCGACGCACGCCGTGATGTGCCGGCGGGTCGCCATCGTCTCGTACAGCTTCGAGGGCACGGTCCACTCGAACGGCTCCCAGTCGCGCAGCGACACGAGCACCGTGTCCGCCCACGCGTAGAGGGCGGGGACGTCCGTGTGCGGGACGCGGCCGAGGAACGTCACCGGCGCGCCGAGCGCCGCGGCCAGGGTCGTGAGGTGCGGGACGTCGGCCCCGGCGCCCGCGATGTGCACCTCGACGGGGACGCCGCGCGCGGCGAGCGCTGCGGACGCCTGGACGGCGACCTCGAGCCCCTGCGACCGGCCGATGGTGCCCACGTAGACGACGCGGAGCGGCCGGGCGGGCCCCAGGCGCCGGGCGTCGTCGTCGGGCAGGGCGTCGACCTCGTCGTCGACGTCGTCCGCGAGGCGGTCGGTGAAGGCGGTGCCGTTGCGGACGACGCCCACGTGCGGCGCACCTCGGCTCTCGACGACCCCGGCGAACGTCTCCGTGGTCGTCACGACGAGGTCGCTGCGGGTCTGCAGCCGGATGATGGCGCGGTGCACGACGGCGACCAGCGCTGCGCGGACCCGGCTCCGGGAGCCGTGCGCGACGACGCCCGCCGGCCGGATGAGGTCGGGCCACGCGTCGCGCATCTCGACCACGAAGCGCGCTCGGAAGAGCCGGGCGAGGGCCCACGCGGCGAACATGCTCGGGATACCGGGCACGGTGCCGACGACGACGGTCGGGCGGTGCGCCCGGGCGCGCAGGTGCCGCCACCCCAGGACGACCGAGTGGGCGGCCGCGACGACGTGGTCCGCCGTGCGGGACACGAGCGAGGACGAGTGCTCCCGGTAGCGCACGCGCAGGATCCGCTCGCCGTGCCGACCGCGCTGGACGAGGCCGGGGCGCAGGTCGGTGTGCTCGGGGTCGAGCACGCCGCTCGGGTAGTGCGGCGGCGGCGCGAGCACGCTCACCCGGAAGCCGGCCCCGACCAGCCGGGGGACGAGCGCGCCCCAGCGGCGCTGCGGGGCCCCGGTCTCGGGCTCGTAGTGGTGCGTGACCAGGAGGAGATGGTCGTGCTGCCCCAGACTGCGTGGCCGCGGCAACGGTCGCCGGCGCGTGCGGGCATGCCGCGCTGCACTCGTGGACATGACGCCCCCTGCGATCGGCGGTTCGCCCGGGGGCGCCCTCCGCCGGTGACCTTCGTGGAACTGAGCGGCACGATCGTACCGCTCCGAGAAGCGGCGAAGTCGTGAAATGGCGGAGTCCTGCGGGTGAAGGGGTGCCGCAGAGGGCGCGAAACGGCCGTTCCGGCAGCGAGTGGGCCGTAGGATGACCCACCGTGGCCGACACCCTGTTCCCGCAGCCCTCGCCCGAGCCTCGTGCCGACCGGCGGCACGCGCGCCGTCGTCGCGGGGGGCGGACGGCGCTCGTCGTGCTCGCGTCGCTGCTCGCCGTGCTCGTGCTCGGCGGTGTCGGAGGCGCCTGGTGGTTCCAGCGTCAGCTCGACAGCAACATCGAGAAGCTCGCCGACCCGTTCGAGGGCCTCGAGAACCGGCCTGACCCGGCGCCGACCAACCCCGAGGTCGCGACGGAGGCCGTGAACTTCCTCGTGCTCGGCTCCGACAGCCGCATCTCCGCGGGCGACCCGTCCCAGTGGGAGGCGGGCGCGCAGCGCACCGACGCGATCATGCTCGTGCACCTCCCGGCCGACCGGCAGACCGCGCAGGTCGTCTCGATCCCGCGCGACTCCTGGGTGCCGATCCCCGGCCACGGGGAGGCCAAGATCAACGCCGCCTTCTCCTACGGCGGGCCCTCGCTCATGATCCAGACGGTCGAGCAGCTCACCGGGGTACGCATCGACCACTTCGCCGTGACCGACTTCGAGTCCTTCACGACCCTGACGGACGCGCTGGGCGGCGTGCAGATCCGCATCCCGGAGGACATCGGCGACGGCAAGAAGGTGTTCTTCGAGGCGGGCGTGCACCAGATGACGGGCGAAGAGGCGCTCACCTACACCCGGCAGCGCCACGGCCTCGCCAACGGCGACTTCGGCCGCGTGCAGCGCCAGCAGAACTGGATGCGCGCGATGCTCGGCAAGATCAACAACAACCGCAACGACGTCGCGATGATGACGCGCTTCTTCACCGCGGTGAGCGAGTCGGTGGCGACGGACGACGGCCTGACCATCGACCAGATGCGCACCCTCTACATGAGCGCGCGCGGGTTGAGCACCAAGGACGTCACGTTCATGACGGCCCCCAACTCCGGGACCGGTCGCAGCGCCGACGGGCAGTCGATCGTCGTGCTCGACCGCGCCCGGTTCGACCCGCTCATGGCGTCCTTCGCGGACGACACGGTCGCCACCTACCTGGTCCAGAACGCCGAGGCGCTCGAGGTCCTGCCGCCGACGGTCAAGTGATCGGGCGCCGGTGACCGACCGCTCCAGCGGCCCGCAGCGCAGCGTCCTGATCCACGGGAGCTGCGTCACGCGGGACGCGCTCGCGCTGCCGGGAGAGACGCGGTTCCGTCTCGCCGACTACTACGCGCGCAGCTCGCTGGCGTCCGCGTTCGCGCCCGGGGGCCTCGTCGGCGTCGACGTCGCCCGCGTCGAGTCCCCGTTCCAGCGCCGCATGGTCGAGCGGGACCAGGGCAAGGACTTCGCGGCACGGCTCGAGACGACGGACGCGGACGTCGTCGTGCTCGACCTCGTCGACGAGCAGTACGACCTCGTCGTCGGGGCGGACGGCGGCGTGGCGACCCGCTCCATGGAGTTCCTGCGGGCCGGTGGCGACAGCGCCGCGGGGACGCGCGTCGCGTCGGGCTCGCCGGAGTTCCTCGTCCGCTGGGAGGTCGGCTGGGCCGCGCTCGTGGCGACGGCGCGCAGGCAGGGACGGCTGGGCCGCGTCGTCGTGCACGAGGCGTACTGGGCGAGGGGCGACGCGGACGGCGGGGCGTTCGACCAGCAGCGCGTCGAGGCGGCGAACCGCACGCTCACCTATCTCTACGCGCGCATGCGCAAGGACCTGGCCGAGGCGCGCTTCCTCCGGGTCCCGGACCGCCTCGTGGTCGGCGACCCGTCCCACCGGTGGGGTGCGTCGCCGGTCCACTTCGTCGAGGACTACTACCGCACGTTCCTCGACCTCCTCGACGAGGCGACGCGCGGCCGAGGCTGAACGGAGCGCACGGGAGGCGGCGTGCAGGGACGCCGTCGTCCCGTGCGCCCCGGCTCGGTCAAAGGGCTCAGCCGGCGACGCCGTCGAGGACGACCACGCCGTCCTTGAAGGACACGTCGCTCACGCGGGCACCCGGGACGCGCGCCTGGAGCAGACGGTCGACGTCGAGTGCGATGCGCGCGTCGGGGAGCACCCGCACGGAGCCTGCCGGCAGCCCCTTCGCCGCCACGACCGACTCGATCCGGCTCGACGCGAGACCGAGGAGCTTGTGCGCGGGCAGGCCGCCCGCGCTCGCGTCCACGGAGATCGTCGCGACGCCGTCGCGCACCTCGACCACGCGCAGGGCAGCGCGGACGGTCGGCGCGAGACGGGTCGCGAGCTTGAGCGGGCCGGGCAGGCGCTTGACCTGGCGCGGGTCCGCGACCAGGTCGAGCACGTCGCCGCGCCCGGAGACGGACGTGATGAACGAAGGCAGCTTGCGGCCCATGAGCCCGAGCAGGTGGAGCGTCTCGGCGAGGGTCAGTTCCTGGTGCACGGCGCACACCATAGCGGACGTCCCGGGACGTCTCGGACGGCGCGGGGGCGTCCCTGCGCGTCCGCGCGGCCTTTCATTACCTAGAGTAATGAGTTAAGGTAACTATCATGCCTGCTGCGGACCCCACTGCCCCCTCCCGGAACCAGTGCCGGCCCGCCACCCTCGGCGGTGAGCTCCGCGTGGCGCTCACGCGCATCTCGCGCCGCCTGCGCGCCCAGCGCGGCGAGGCCGACCTGCCCGAGGGCCGGTTCGGCGTGCTCACCGTGCTGCACAAGCACGGCGCGATGTCGCCGAGCGAGCTCGCCGACCACGAGCGCGTCAAGCCGCCGTCGATGACCCGGGCCGTCAACGCCCTCGTCGAGATGGGGCTCGTCGAGAAGGGCGAGCACCCGAGCGACCGTCGCCAGGTCGTCGTGCGGCTCACCGACGCCGGCGTGCGCGAGGTCAAGGAGACCCGCCGCCGCCGGGACGCGTGGCTCACGCAGCAGCTGTCCTCCCTCACGCCCGACGAAAGAGAGACCTTGGCCCGCGCCAGTGAGCTGTTGACCCGGATCGCCGCCCGATGAGCGCGACGTTCTCCTCCCTGAAGTACCACAACTACCGCGTCTGGTTCGGCGCCGCGCTCGTCGCGAACGTCGGCACCTGGATGCAGCGCGTCGCGCAGGACTGGCTCGTCCTCACCGACCTCACCGACAACTCGGGCATCGCGGTCGGCGTCGTGACGGCGCTCCAGTTCGCCCCCGTGCTCGCGCTGTCCGCGTGGGCGGGCCTGCTCGCCGACCGGCTCCCGCGCCGCCGGCTCCTCATGGCCACCCAGGGCGCGATGGGGGTCCTCGCGCTCGCCCTGGGTGCGCTCGTGCTGTCCGGGAACGTCGAGCTCTGGCACGTCTACGTGTTCGCCGGCCTGCTCGGCGTCGTGACCGCGTTCGACAACCCCGTGCGCCAGACGTTCGTCGCCGAGATGGTCCCCGCCGACAAGCTGTCCAACGCCGTCGGGCTCAACAGCGCGTCCTTCAACGCCGCGCGCCTCGTGGGGCCGGGCGTCGCCGGGCTCCTCATCGCGGCCGTCGGCTCGGGCTGGCTGTTCATCATCAACGGCGTGACGTTCGGGGCGACGATCCTCGCGCTCCTGTACATGCGCACGCGCGAGCTCCACGTGCTGCCCAGCGCGCCGCGCGAGAAGGGCCAGATCCGCGAGGGCATCCGGTACGTGCGGGGGCGCACCGACATCATCGTCATCATGGTCGTCGTCGGGGTCGTGTCGACGTTCGGGCTCAATTTCCAGCTCACGTCCGCGATGATGGCGAAGGTCGAGTTCGGCAAGGGCCCGGGGGAGTACGGGATCCTCGGCTCGATCCTCGCGATCGGGTCGCTCACCGGTGCCCTGCTCGCCGCGCGGCGCGAGCGCCCGCGCGTCCGGCTCGTCATCGGGTCCGCGTTCGGGTTCGCCGTCGCGACGGGCGTCATGGCCGTCATGCCGACCTACCCGAGCTACGCGATCGCCTGCATCCCGGTGGGCCTCGCGTCCCTCACGATGATGACCGCCGCGAACTCCACGATCCAGATGTCCGTCGACCCCGTCATGCGCGGGCGCGTCATGTCGCTCTACATGATCGTGTTCCTCGGCGCGACGCCGGTCGGGTCGCCGCTCGTCGGCTGGATCGCCGAGGCGTGGGGCCCGCGCTGGGCCATCGGCGTCGGGTCGATCACCGCCGGGCTCGTCGCCGTGGGTGCCGCCGTCTGGGCGGTGCGCAACTGGCACCTCGAGGTCCGCTATCGCGTCCTCCAGCGCCCGCACCTCGTCGTGCGCTACCTCGACGCGGGCACCCCGGCGGACCGGTCCGCCCGGGCCGAGACCCGCCGACGCCTGGGCGTCGAGGACGCGGAGGAGGCGGCCCGCGCCGCCTGAGCCCGGGCCTCGCGCCTCGCAGCCCCGGGCGCCGAGCACGACATGAGGGTCGTCATGAGCTCCATGACGACCCTCATGTCGTGCTCGACGCGGGGCGGGGGCGTGCTCGACGGCGGACGGAGTCAGGCGAGGTGCTCGACGACGTGGTCGACGCACGCGGTGAGCGCGCGGACGTCGTCGGGCTCGATCGCCGGGAACATCGCCACGCGGAGCTGGTTGCGGCCCAGCTTGCGGTACGGGAAGACGTCGAGGATCCCGTTCGCGCGGAGCGCGCCCACGACGGCGGTCGCGTCGATCGCGTCGTCGAGGTCGACCGTCCCGACGACGGTGGACCGCTGCGCCGGGTCGGCGACGAACGGCGTCGCCCACTCGCGGGCCTCCGCCCAGCCGTAGAGGTGGGCGGCGGACTCGGCCGACCGGCCCGCGGCCCACGGGAGCCCGCCGTTGCCGAGGATCCACTCGACCTGCTCGGCGAGCATGACGAGCGTCGCGATCGCGGGCGTGTTGAGCGTCTGGTCCAGGCGCGAGTTGGCCGCCGCCGTGCGCAGCGAGAGGGACTCCGGCACCCACCGGGTTCCGCTCGACTCGACCTCCTCCGCGCGCGCGAGCGCGTCGGGCGAGCACAGCGCGAGCCACAGGCCGCCGTCGGACCCGAAGACCTTCTGCGGCGCGAAGTAGTAGACGTCGGTCTCCGCGACGTCGACGGGGAGCGCGCCCGCGCCCGACGTGGCGTCGACGAGCGTGAGCGCGCCGCGCTCGCGCGAGCCCGGGACGCGGCGGACCGGGGCCATGGCGCCGGTCGAGGTCTCGTTGTGCGGCCACGCGTGCACGTCGACGTCGTCGGCGGGCTCGGGCAGCGCGACGGACCCGGCGGGGGCCGAGATCACCTGCGACGGCTCGAGGAAGGGCGCGGCCGTCGTCGCGGCGGCGAACTTGGCGCCGAACTCGCCGAACGCGGCGTGCTGCGCCTTGGAGCGCACGAGGCAGGCCGTGGCGACGTCCCAGAATGTCGTGGAGCCGCCGTTCCCGAGCACGACCTCGTAGCCCTCGGGCAGGGCGAAGAGCTCGGCGAGCCCTTCGCGCGTCCGGCGAACGACCGAGCGGACCGGCGCCTGGCGGTGGGACGTCCCGAGCAGGGACGCACCGGCGTCGGACAGCGCGCGGACCTGCGCGGCGCGGACCTTGCTCGGCCCGGAGCCGAAGCGGCCGTCGGCCGGCAGCAGGTCCGAGGGGATCGTGATCGGGGCGGTGGCGGGATCAGGCACGCCGTCACCCTACGCGCGTGGCACGTCGGCCGGGGGCGGCGTCCGCGGACGCGCGACGATGCTCGTCGCGTCGCGGACGGGTGCCGGAGCGTCCGGTGGGGGCAGGCACCACGGGTTCTCCCGCGCGGCCCCCGGGCCGGGTCACGGGCTCGCCATAGACTGTCCCCAGCGGCCCGCCGGTGCGGGCAGGCGCCCCGTGGCGACGACGACCGGGCGCCCCGAGCCGACGAGCGACTGGGAGCGTGACGTGACCGATCTGATCGATACCACCGAGATGTATCTGAAGACGATCTACGAGCTCGTGGAAGAGGGCATCGTCCCGCTGCGCGCGCGCATCGCGGAACGCCTCGGGCACTCGGGCCCCACGGTGTCGCAGACGGTCGCGCGCATGGAGCGCGACGGCCTCGTGGTCGTCACGGGCGACCGCCACCTGGAGCTCACGTCCGTCGGCCACGACAAGGCGACGCGCGTCATGCGCAAGCACCGGCTCGCGGAGCGGCTGCTCACCGACGTGATCAAGCTCGACTGGGAGTACGTGCACACCGAGGCGTGCCGCTGGGAGCACGTCATGAGCGAGCTCGTCGAGGAGCGCCTCATCGGGCTGCTCGACCACCCGCACTTCGACCCGTACGGGAACCCGATCCCGGGCCTGCCGGAGCTGGGGGAGCAGTTCGAGGAGGTCGACTTCCTCGACGGCGTCGTCTCGCTCCCGGTGCTCCTCGCGGAGCACGGGCGGGACGGCGCGGAGGTGCGCGTCGTGCTCCAGCGGATCGCCGAGCCGATCCAGGTCGACGTCGAGCTGCTCGCGCGGCTCGCGGAGGCCGAGGTGCTGCCCCGGCGGACGCTCGTCGTGCGGTGGGCCGGGGACGGCGGCGTGACGGTGCAGGGGGAGGGCGCGGAGGTCGTGCTGGACCTGCCCGACGACGTCGCGCGCCACCTGTTCGTCGCCCGCGGCTAGTCGTCCGTTCACCACCAAACGAGCCGTGACCTGCGACGATGCGATCGTCCGCATCGATTCGTAATGGGAACGTGACTTTTGCCGAGGCGTCATGTACGGTCGGTGCTGCTCCATCGGAAGACACGTCCGGGGGAGTCCTCACGCGGAACGCCTAACCCTGTCACCGCGCGAGGCCAACGACGACCCGATGACAGGGACGGGGGACCCACTTCCGGGTGCTGGAGACAGCGCCCTTGGGGTGAAGCCCGACGGACCTCGGTCCGCCGGGCCGGGTGACTCTTCCACCCGAACCCGACAGCTGACCTCGCAGGCGTCTTGGAGAGGCACAAAGTGACCGTGAGCACGACTCGCGCCCGCCACCGCGCGGCGCGGCGTCCCGTGACGCCACTCAGCTCTATCGCCCAGGCCGCGTCGGACCAGATGTCGACCGTCGGTCGCCGCACCGCCGTCGTCGCCGCGTCCTCGGGCCTCATCGTCTCGATGATCGGTGCCGCCGCCCCGGCGACCGCCGCCCCCGTCGACAACGAGTCCGGCAAGCTCAACGCCGTCGACCTCAGCGCCCTCACGGCGCAGGCCCGTCAGGCTCTCGAGGCCGCCCCCGCGGTGACCGTCGCGGCCGACGCGGCGTTCACGATCGAGCAGGCCGCCGCGCCTGTCACCGTGACGCCCGCTCCCGAGCCGGAGCCCGAGCCCGAGCCGGAGCCGGAGCGCACCACCCAGACGAGCCGCTCGCAGGAGCGTCAGTCGCAGTCCGAGGCCCCTGCCCAGCAGGAGGCGTCCGTCGACGTCCCCGCGTCGGCCTACGGCTCGACCATCGTCTCGATCGCCGCGCGCTACGTGGGCGTCCCCTACGTCTACGGCGGCACCACCCCCGACGGCTTCGACTGCTCGGGCTTCACCAGCTACGTCTACGCGCAGGTCGGCATCAGCCTGCCGCGCACGTCGAGCGCTCAGGGCTCCGTCGGCACCAAGGTGTCGCGCGACCAGGCGCAGCCGGGCGACCTCATCTGGACGCCGGGCCACATCGCGATCTACGCGGGCGACAACATGATGATCGACGCCCCGCGCCCCGGGAAGACCGTCCAGTTCCGTCAGATCTGGCAGTCGAACCCCACCTTCATCCGCGTGGCCTGATCGCCCACGCTCTCAGGGCCCCAGCGGTCACTGGCCTGACGAACCCCGTCCCCTCGCGCATCGTCGCGAGGAGGCGGGGTTCGTGGCATTCTTGACGTGTTCGTGACTCGTGGCAGACGGACGGGCGCGCTGGTCTCGGCTAGGTTGGTCGTCCGATGGCACCGGGCCGTCGAGAGGAGAGTCGCTCATGACCCGCACGGAATCCGTCCTCGTCGGCGTCGACGGCTCGGCACCGAGCCTGCACGCCCTGGACTGGGCCGCGGCGTACGCGCTCCAGGTGGGCTGGCCGCTCCACATCGTTTGCACCTACTCCTTGCCGTCGTTCACGGCGGCCTCGCTGGACGGCGGCTACGCGGCGCTCGACGACTCGGCCATCCAGGAGGGCGCGCGTGCCGTCCTCGAGGAGGCGCGCGCCCGCTCCGAGGCTGCCGGGGTCCGGACCACGGCCACGGTGACGACGGGGGACGCCGCGGGAGTGCTCGTCGAGATGTCGCGTGAGCACTCGCTCGTCGTCGTCGGCACGCGCGGCAGGGGCGGATTCACCGAGCGCCTGCTGGGCACCGTGTCGTCGGCACTGCCCGCGCACGCCCACTGCCCGACCGTCGTCGTGCCGTACCGCTCCGACGCGAAGGACGCCGAGGGCGCGCCGCAGGAGCTGCCCGCCGTGAAGCCGCTACGACGCATCGTCGTCGGCGTCGACGGGTCGCCCTCGGCGGAGATCGCCCTGCGCCACGCGATCCGTCAGGCGCAGGCCTGGGACGCGGAGCTCGTCGCGGTCGCGGGTGTCCCGGTCGGAGCCGGCGCCGGTCTCCTCGCGTGGCTGCCCGCGTCGATCGACCACGAGCAGGTACTCGCGGACATCACCGAGGGCCTGAACGTCATCATCGACCGCCACGAGGCGGAGCACCCGGGGCTCACGATCAAGCGCATCGTGCTCGACGGCACGGGCGCGGAGCTGCTCACGGAGTTCTCGACGGCCTCCGACCTCATCGTCGTCGGATCCCGCGGTCGCGGCGGCTTCCGGGGGCTCCTCCTCGGCTCCACGAGCCAGGCGGTCCTGCACCACTCGGCGTGCCCGGTCATGGTCGTGACGAAGAAGTGCGAGGACGACGCGCCGGCGTCCGAGGACGGCTGACCGACGACCGGTCAGCTCCGGTTGCGGTAGAGCCGCATCGTGATCGGGGCGAGGACCGCCGTCAGGACGACCGACGCGACGAGGACCCACACGATCCCCTCCGTCGCCGGCTCTCCCGCCATGAGGCCGCGGACCGCGGTCACGAGGTGCGTGACGGGGTTGACCTCGACGAACCGCTGGAGCACCACGGGCATCGTGGACGGGTCGACGAAGATGTTCGACGCGAACGTCAGCGGCATGAGCACGAGCATCGACGTCCCCATGACGGCGTTCGGCGAGCGCAGCACGAGCCCGAGCGCGGTGAACACCCAGCTCAGCGCGAACGCGAACACGAGCAGCAGCACGATCCCGAGCACCACCCCCACCACGCCGCCCGGCGGACGGAAGCCCAGGACGAGGCCGAGGGCGAGCGTCACGACCGACGCGATGGTGTAGCGGACGGTGTCGCCGAGCAGCGCTCCGACGATCGGGGCGGGCCGCCACACCGGCAGCGACCGGAACCGGTCGAACACGCCCTTGCTGATGTCCGTGTTCATCGTGTAGCCGGTGTAGATCGTCGTGAAGAGCACCGCCTGCACGAGGATGCCCGGCAGGAGGAACTGCAGATAGCTCTGCACGTCCCCGGCGAGCGCGCCGCCGAACAGGTACGTGAACATGAGCGTGAAGATGATCGGCGAGACGGTGACGTCGAAGAGCTGCTCCGGCACGTGCTTGATCTTGAGCAGCGCGCGCCACGTGTAGGTGAAGGTCGCGGACACGGGCGAGGGGCGCGACGGCCGCTGCTCGAGTGCGACGGCGGCCCGCAGCGCGTTCGCCTCCGGCGCGCGCAGCTCCGCGGCGGTGATGGTGGGGTCGACGGCCATCAGGCCACCTCCTCGATCGTCTCGTCGTCCTCCATGGGCTGGCCGGTCAGCGCGAGGAACACCTCGTCGAGGCTCGGCTGGCCGAGCGTGAACTCGGGCACCACGATGCCCTCGTCCCCGAGCGCGGGCAGGATGCGCGCGACGTCGGCCGCGCCGTCGTCGGGCACGCGTGCCGTGAGCGCGTACGGGTCGTTCGCGAGCGTGATCTCCGTGCCGAGCAGCGCGCCCACGACCTCCGCCGCCCGGCCCCGCTGCGTCGCGTCGGCGAGGCGCAGGTGAACCGCGCCCTCGCCCACCGACCGCTTGAGCTCCGTCGCGGTGCCCTCCGCGATGACCTTGCCGTGGTCGATCACGGCGATCCGGTCGGCGAGCTGGTCCGCCTCCTCCAGGTACTGCGTCGTCAGCAGGACCGTCGCACCGTCGGCGACGAGCACGCGCACGATGTCCCACACCTGGTTGCGGCTGCGCGGGTCGAGGCCCGTCGTCGGCTCGTCCAGGAAGATCACGCGGGGGCTCATGACGAGGCTCGCGGCGAGGTCGATGCGGCGCCGCATGCCGCCCGAGTACGTCTTCACCTGGCGGTCGCCCGCGTCGCCGAGGCCGAACGCCTCCAGGAGCTCGGCCGAGCGCCCGCGCGCCGTGCCCCCGAGGAACCCGTACAGCCGCGCGAGCATCACGAGGTTCTCCGTGCCCGTGAGGTCCTCGTCCACGGACGCGTACTGCCCGGTGAGCCCGACGACGGAACGCACCTTGTCGGCGTCGTGCACCACGTCGTGGCCCAGCACGCGCGCCGTCCCCGCGTCGGGCCGCAGGAGCGTCGCGAGCATGCGGACGGCCGTCGTCTTGCCCGCGCCGTTCGGCCCGAGCACGCCGAACACGGTGCCCTCGGGGATGAGCAGGTCGATGCCGTCGACCGCCTTGGTCACGGACTTCCCGGTCGTGAAGTGCTTGACGAGGCCGCGCGCCTCGACGGCGAGGTCGCCGCGTGCAGTGTCGGTCATGTCCCCTCCGCGGGATGGTCGTTCGTCGCTGCCGACGAGCCGCCCGGCTCCCCGGGCCACCCACGCACCGACCGTCGGGGCCGGCAGAACTCATCGGTCGTGCACGTCTTCCATCCTGCGCCGCGCCGGTGCCCGACGACCAGTGCGATTCGTCAGGAGCAGAGCGGAGTGTGGTTGCGCGAAGTAGAGCCTCCGGTCGTGAGGTAGAACCCGTGGGGTTCTACCTCGCGGCCGGAGGCTCTATCTCGCGGGGTAGGAACCCTCTACTGCGCGGCAGCCTCCGCGGCGGCGAGGAGGACGCAGGTCGCGACGCCGTCCATGGCGACGCGGACCTCCTCGATCGGGGGGAGGGTCGGCGCGAGGCGGAGGACCTTGTCCTCGGGGTCGTTGCCGTAGGGGAACGGGGCGCCGGCGGGCGTGAGCGCGATGCCGGCTGCCTTCGCGAGCTCGACGACGCGCGACGCGGTGCCCGGGACGACGTCGAGGCTGACGAAGTAGCCGCCCTTCGGCTCGGTCCACGACGCGACGCCGGCGTCGCCGAGACGCTCGGCGAGGATGCTCGTGACGGCGTCGAACTTGGGGGCGATGATGTCGCGGTGCTTGCGCATGTGGGCGCGCACGCCGTCGGCGTCGCCGAAGAACAGCGCGTGGCGGAGCTGGTTGACCTTGTCCGGGCCGATGGACTGGGCGGACAGGTGCTTCTTGTACCAGGCGACGTTCGCGGGGGACGACGCGAGGAACGCGACGCCGGCGCCGGCGAACGTGATCTTCGACGTCGAGGCGTAGAGGATCACGCGGTCGGGGTGGCCGGCCTCGGCGGCGAGGGAGATCGCGTCGGCGCTGCGGACCTCGTCGTCGGTGAGGTGGTGCAGCGCGTACGCGTTGTCCCACAGGATGCGGAAGTCCGGCGCCGCGGCGGGCACGGACACGAGCGCGCGCGCCACCTCCTCGGTGACGACCGACCCGTCGGGGTTCGCGTAGGTCGGCACGACCCACATGCCCTTGATGGTGGGGTCGTTCGCGACGAGCTCGGCGACGGCGGCGGCGTCGGGGCCGTCGGCGGTCATGGGCACGGTGACCATCTCGATGCCGAGGGCGTCGCACACGGAGAAGTGGCGGTCGTAGCCGGGCACGGGGCAGATCCAGCGGACCTTCTCCTCACGGCCCCAGGGACGCTCGGAGCCGGGGACGCCGAAGAGGGTCGCGTACGCGAGCGTGTCGTACATGAGCGTGAGGCTCGCGTTGCCGCCCGCGAGGAGCTGCTCGACGGGGACGCCGAGCAGCTCGGCGAAGATCTCCCGGAGCTGCCGGAGGCCGTCGAGGCCGCCGTAGTTGCGGACGTCGGTGCCGTCGGCGTCGGTGTGCACGCCCTCGCCCGGGAGCGCGAGCAGGGCCTCGGAGAGGTCGAGCTGCTCGGCCGAGGGCTTGCCGCGCGTGAGGTCCAGCTTCAGCCCCAGGGCCTGCAGGTCGGCGTAGGCGCGACGCAGGTCGTCCAGGGACGACGCGAGGGTGGTGGTACCGGGTGCGGTGTGCTCGGGCGTGGTCACCCTCCGGACTCTACCGACCCCGCGCAAGGACCGTGAGCGCGTCCTCCAGGGCGGACAGCCCGGTCTCGAGGTCGTCGGCCGAGATGGTCAGCGGGGGAGCGAGGCGGATGGTGGAGCCGTGCGTGTCCTTGGCGAGGACGCCGCGGGCGAGCAGGGCCTCGCACAGGTCGCGCCCCGTCCCGCGGGCGGGGTCGAGGTCGAGCCCCGCCCACAGCCCGAGGCCGCGGGCGCCGTCGAGCAGCCCCGCGTCGACGAACCCGCCGAGCCGGTCCTGGAACCGCGCGCCGAGCTCGCGCGCCCGGCGCTGCGGCTCGCCGGAGGCCAGGAGGTCGACGACGGCGAGACCGACCGCGCACGCGAGCGGGTTGCCGCCGAACGTGCTGCCGTGCGTGCCCGGGGTGAGCACCGCGAGCACGTCGCGCCGACCCACGACGGCGGACACGGGCAGGATCCCGCCGCCGAGCGCCTTGCCGAGCGTCACCAGGTCGGGGCGCACGCCCCACGTCTCGGTCGCGAGCGTCGTGCCCGCGCGGCCGAGCCCGGACTGGATCTCGTCCGCGACCAGCAGGACGTCGCGCTCGGCGGTGAGGGTACGCAGGCGCGGCCAGTAGTCGGCGGGCGGCACGACGACGCCGGACTCGCCCTGCACGGGTTCGAGCAGCACCGCGACGGTGGTCTCGTCGATCGCGGCGGCGACGGCGTCGACGTCCCCGTACGGCACGAGGCGGAAGCCGGGCGTGTACGGGTCGAACCCGCGGCGCGCGTCCTCGTCGTCGGAGAACGACACGACCGTCGTCGTGCGGCCGTGGAAGTTCCCGGAGCCGACGACGATCGTCGCCTCTCCCGGTCGCACGCCCTTGACGTCGTACCCCCACTTGCGCGCGGTCTTGATCGCGGTCTCGACCGCCTCGGCGCCGGTGTTCATCGGGAGCACGAGGGAGTCGGGCCCGCCGGTGGTGAGCGGCCCGACGAGCGCGGCGAGCGCCGCGGCGAAGGGGTGCAGGAGGTCGTGGTCGAACGCGCGCGACGTGAGCGTGACGCGGCCGAGCTGCGCGGTCGCGGCCGCGACGAGCGCAGGGTGCCGGTGCCCGAAGTTGAGGGCGGAGTAGCCCGCGAGGAAGTCGAGGTAGCGGCGGCCGTCGACGTCGGTGACCCACGACCCCTCGGCCGTCGCGACCGTCACGGGCAGCGGGTGGTAGTTGTGCGCGAGCGCGTCGCGCGGCGTCTCGTCCGCCGGCCGGGCGACCGGGCGGACGTCCTGCGCGGTCACGACGCGCTCCCGGCGGCCGCGGACGATCCTGCGGCCATCTCGCGGATCTCGAGCGTGCAGCACTTGGCGCCGCCGCCTCCGCGCAGCAGCTCGGACGTGTCGACGGCGATCGTCTCGTAGCCACGCTCGCGCAGCGCCGCGGCGAGCCGCTCGGCGCGCGGGGCGTGCACGACGTGCGCGCCGTCGCTCACCGCGTTGAGGCCGAGCACGACGGCGTCCTCCTCGGTCGCGAGGAGCGCGTCGGGGTACCGCTCGCGCAGCACCTCCTGCGCCGCGGGCGAGAACGCGGGCGGGTAGTAGACCACGTCGACGGGCGGTGGGCCGGTGAGGGCGGGGTGCGCGCCGCCGTCGGACCCCCGGACGCCCGACGCCTCACCGGAGTCCCCGCGCAGCACCGTGAGCGCGGTGTCGAGGTGGTAGAAGCGCGGGTCGACGAGCTCGAGCGTCACGACCTCGCGCCCCCACAGCGCCGCGGCCTCTGCGTGCGCGGCGCGGTCGGTGCGGAAGCCCGTCCCGGCGAGCACGACGTCTCCCGCCACGAGGAGGTCGCCCTCGCCCTCGTTGACGTGCTCGGCGAGGTGGGTGACGTAGCCGTGGTCGGCGAACCACTTGAGGTAGGCGGGGCCCTCGGGCCCGCGCTCGGGGTGCGTGAACCGCGCGGAGTAGACGAGGCCGTCGACGACGGTCGCGCCGTTGGCGGCGTAGACCATGTCCGGCAGGCCCGGGACGGGGTCGATCGTCTCCACGGTGTGGCCGAGGTCGCGGTAGGTGTCGCGCAGGCGCTCCCACTGGGCGACCGCGAGCGGGGTGTCGACCGGGGTGCGCCGGTCCATCCACGGGTTGATCTCGTAGCTCACGGTGAAGTACGTGGGCCGGCACATGAGGTAGTGCCGGGGCTGGCCTGGGCGCATCGCCGCCTCCTCGCGGGAGCCGGGCCTGCCGGGGTGGTGCGGCCCGGGTGGTGGCCGGACGGGGGATGCGTCCGGTGCTGATGGTGGGCTGCCGGTTGGCTGCTGGATGCCAGCGTACGTCCGCGACCCGGGCGCGTCCTGGGACGACGCGCTCTCACGCAGGGTGTTGACAGCGATATTCTATCGATATATCGTTACCGTATCGCTGAGCCCGAGACGCGGCTCGCGACCACCGCGAGGCCGCACCGGCCCGCCACCGCTCCGCGGATCACCCGGAGCCCCACGAACACAGGAGACACAGCCCATGAGCCACGCACACCAGCACCGGGGGAGGACCCCGGAGAACGTCCAGAACATGTCCCAGCCGTTCGGCGCGCGTCCCGGGCCGCGCCCGGACCGCCGTCGTCGCGACGGCTTCCCACCCGTGCCCGACGACGCGGCCTGGTTCCGCGGCGACGGCCCCTCCGGCCGTGGTCGGGGCGGCGCGCGCCGCGGCGGTGGCCGCGGGTTCGGCGGCCCGGCCGACGGCGGGCGGGGCTTCGGCCCCGGCGGGCCGGGCGACGACCGGCGAGGGTTCGGCCCGGGCTTCGGGCCGGGCGGCCCCGGCGGTCCCGGGTTCGGCCCGGGCCACGGCGGTCGTCGGCACGGCGGTCGCGGTCGTGGCCCCGGGCGCGCCGGTCGCGGCGACGTCCGCGCCGCCGTCCTGCTGCTCCTCGCCGAGCAGCCCATGCACGGCTACCAGGTCATCCAGGAGATCGCCGAGCGGAGCGAGGGCCAGTGGCGCCCGAGCCCCGGCGCGGTCTACCCGGCGCTGAACCTGCTCCAGGACGAGGGGCTCGTCGAGCTCTCCGCCGACGGCGGGCGTCGCCTCGCGACGCTCACCGAGGCGGGAGCCGCGTACGTCGCGGAGCACGCCGCCGAGCTGGGCGACCCGTTCGCCGACGCCGCCGGTCGCGGCGGGCGCTCGCGGCGCGAGCTGCGCGCGGGCGTCGAGGCCGTCGCCGCGGCGGTCCACCAGGTCGCCCGTACGGGCACCGACGAGCAGGCGCAGGCCGCGGCGGAGCTCCTCGAGCGCACGCGCCGCGAGCTCTACCTGATCCTCGCCGGCCCGGCTGCGACAGGCGCGGCGTCCGCCGCGGGCGACGCCGCGCCCGTCGAGGACGCGCCGGTCGAGGGCGAGCCGACCGCCTGACCTCCCCGACCCGCCGAACCCGGGGTCGCTCCCCACCCGCAGCCGCGGACGAGGAGCGACCCCGGGTTCGGCGTCTCTGCGTCCGCCGACCCGGTGGGCGTTCAGTCCTCGCTCGGGCCGAACGCCGCGAGGAACGTGTCCACGCCGTCGTCGATCGTGCCGCGCAGCTCGGCCGGGTCGAGCACCCGCGAGCCGTACCCGCTCGTGACGAGCGCGTCGTCGGCCACGAGCGCGAGGAGCTGGCGGGCCGCGCGACGCGGGTCGCGCACGCGCAGCCGCCCCGCGGTCGCGAGCTGGGCGAGCTTGCCCGCGAGCCGGTCGATCGTGCGTTCCCGGCTGCCCCGGCTGACCTCGTCGACGACCGCGGGGAACCGCGCGCGCTCGCCGAGCTGGAGCCGGATCACGGCGGCCCCGTCGTCGTGCGTCACGCAGCCGACGAGGGCGTCGCCGAGCCGCGTCAGCTCGCCCCGCAGGTCGTCGCCGTCGAGGTCGATCGCGTCGATCACGGCGTCGACCCGTTCGTTCGCGCGCCGCGCGCCGCGTCGCAGGGTCTCCTCGAACAGCGTGGCCTTGTCGCCGAAGTGGCTGTAGACGGTCGGCTTCGCCACCCCCGCGACGCGGGCGACCTCGTCGATGTTCCCGCCGTCGTAGCCGTCGCGGGAGAACACCTCGAGGGCGGCGTCGAGCATCGCCTCGCGGCGGTCCGTGCGGGGCTGGGCGGTGGTCATGGCTTGATCTTACCTGGGGGTTGTGCAGACTGAACTCCTGCGTATAGTGAACGCATGAGTTCAGTTTCGGAAACCAGGGAGTTCACCGGAGCGTCCGGCGCCGCGCGGTCGAACGCGGGCATCGTCCTCCTCACCGCGGGCGGGGTCCTCGCCCTGCTCGCCACGACGATCGTCGGCGCCACGGTCCCCGCCCTCGCGCACGAGCTGGGCGCGGGGTCGTCGGTGCACTGGGTCACGACGGCGTACCTCCTCGCGACCGCCGTCGCGATCCCGCTCGGAGGGTGGGCGAGCCTGCGGTTCGGGGTGCGCGCCACGTGGCTCACAGGCCTCGCGGTGTTCGTCGTCGGGGCGACGGCCGCGGCGCTCGCCCCCGACCTGGGGACGCTCGTCCTCGCGCGCGGGGTCCAGGGGCTCGGGGGCGGAGCACTCGAGCCGCTCATGCTCACCGCCGTCGCGCGCGCCGCGGGCCCGGCGCGCATGGGCCGGGTCATGGGCGTCGTCGCTGCCGCGATGTCGATCGGTCCGCTCGCCGGGCCGGTGCTCGGCGGCGTCGCCGCGGACACCGTGGGCTGGCGGTGGTCGCTCGGGCTCATCGCCGTGCTCGGGGTGGTCGTGCTCGTCGGGTCGGTCGTCACGGTCCGCGACGCCGAGCGGACGCCGGTCCGGCTCGACGCCGTCGGCCTCGCCCTCCTCGCGACCGCGACGTCGACCGCGCTCGTCGCGCTCTCCCGCGGGGCCGCGGCCGGTGTCGACGGCGGGCTCGTCACGCTCGTCGTCGTGTCGGCGCTCGGCTTCGTCGCCTTCGTGCTCGTCGCCCGGCGCCGCGGGGCGGCGGCGATCGTCGACCTCGGGACGTTCCGGTACCCGGGCTTCGCCCCGGGCATCGTCATCATGGCGCTGCTGGGCCTGTCGATCTACCCGCTGTTCTTCGGCCTGCCGCAGTACCTCGTGAGCGTCGCCGGGCTCTCCGCGTCCGTCGCGGGCGCGATGCTCGTGCCGTACGCCGTCGGGACGCTCGTCGCGATGCCCGTCGCGGGTCGGTTGAGCGACCGGCTCGGCGCGCCCCGCCCGGTCGCGGCAGGCGCGGTCGTCGCCCTGGTCGGAGCGGTCCTCCTCGTCACGAGCGGACCGTCGACCCCGTTCGCGGTGTTCGTCCTGGCGTCCCTCGCGATCGGGCTGGGCCTCGGCTCGATCGGCAGCCCGACCGTCTCCGCGGTCTATCGCGCGCTGCCGGTCCCGCTCGTCCCCTCGGGCAGCACCGTGCTCTTCATCGGCAACCAGCTCGGCGGGGCGCTGGGCGTCGCCGTCCTGGCGGCGGTCCTGGCTGCGGCCGGCGGCTCCGGCGCGGGAGGGTGGCCCGCGGCCGCGGGCGCCTCGCCGTTCTGGCTCGCCGTCGTCGCCGCGGTGCTCGTGGCGGTGCTCGCCCCGACGCTCCGCGCGCCGGCGGTCTCACCGACCGCCGGTGCTGCCGCGTGAGCGCCCGGCACGACGGCGGGACGCCCCTAGCGGTGGGCGGACAGGCGGGCCTCGAGGCGTCGCAGCGACACGTGCATCATCACGCGCAGCGCGAGCCCGACGAGCGGCGCGGTCACCGCGCGGGGTACGGGGCCGGCGAGGTAGGCCTGCTCCCACCACACGACGCGGCAGCGGTCGGGGCCGTGCGGCACGACGTCGAACCCGGCGTCGCCGAGCAGCACCGGACCGAGCTTGCGCACGCGCGTGGTCCCCGTGCGCTCCGCCGCGACGGACGGGCGGTCGAGCGACTCGACGACCATGCGGTCCGTGAACCCGCGGCCTGTGCGCCCGACGCGCGGCCCGCTCACCATCGTGAAGCGGTCGCCGACCTCCGGCCCGCGGGCGGCGGGGGTCGCCATCACGGTGAGCGGGATCCAGCGCGGGTGCGTGCGCGGGTCGGCCACCCACGCGAACGCGACGGACGCGTCGACGTCGAGCTCGCGCGCCACGGCGACCCGCCGCACGGGTCGGTTCGGGCGTGTCACTCCGCGTCGCGCGCGGGGGTGTGGTCCCGCCGCCCGCGCCCGGGCAGGAGGCGACGGCGGCGCCGCGGGCTCGCGGCGTCGTCGGGCACGGGGACGAGCCGCGGCGGCGCGTCCTCGACCGGTGACTCCACGACCTCCAGGAGCCGCCCGAACACCGACGGCGGCGGGCCGAACGCGCGCCGGGACTGGCCGATCACGCCGTGCCCGAGCGCGCGCGCCCCCGCGACGCCCACCACGGCGCCGACGCCGAACGGGACGAGCCTCCCGATCGCGAGGCCGGACTGCTTGGCGAGCTGCGTGCGCAGGAAGCGGTTGCCGAGCGCCTTGTTCACCTTGACGAGCGTCCCGGCGGGCATGCTCGTCAGCAGGACCTTGCCCCACGCGAGGCCCGACCCCTGGGTCGCGCGCTCGACGTCGCGGGCGCCCTTCTCGCCGAGCACCGTGGCGAGGAGCAGGGCGCGGCGGCGCGCGACGTCGTCCACGGCGATCCCGTGCACGTCCGCCACCGCGAGCGCGAACGCCGCGGAGGACGCGAAGAACGTCGCGATGTCGCTCGACGTCAGCGCGATCCCGACCCCCGTCCCGACCGCCGGGAACGCCGCCACCGCACCGACGGCGCCGCCCGCGGCCTGGATGACGAGCAGGTACTCGCGCTCGAGGATCCGCACGATCTGGGCAGGGCTCGCCTCCGGGTTCCGACGGCGGACCCCGTCGACGTGCGCCCGGATGACGTGCGACGGGATCGTCACGGCCTTGTCGAGCGCCGCGTCGAGCAGCGGGGTGGGCCGGTAGGCGGCCCAGTCGACGGCGTCCTGCGTCGAGACGTCCGCGCGCGTGCCCTCCGGGGGCGGCGTGCCGTACGCGGGCGTGCCGCCACGAGGCACTGGAGTTCTCGAGGGGTCCTGCTGCTGCGCCATGGCGCCTCCCGTCATCGCGTGCCGGTCCCGCGTCAGGCGGGTGTCTCGACCTCCCGGCCGGCACCCTCCGGCTGGAAGAGGTACTCGACCTCGGCCCCGGCCTTGACCGTCCTCCCTACCGTGCACGCCTTGTCGATCGCTCGCGCGGCGACGGTGACGAGACGGTCGCGCGCGTCGTCGTCGAGCGAGGTGAGGTCGATGTCGTACGTGCCGGTGATCTTCGGGTAGCGCTCCTCGTCGAGCAGCTTGGCGCCCTCGACGTGGATCGTCACCGCGTAGTCGTCGCCGAGCCGACGCGCGAACGTCCGGTCCGTGCTCATGCCCGCGCACGCGGCGAGGGCGATCTTCAGCAGCTCCCCGGGCGTGAACACCGCGCCCTCGCTCGCCGGGCCGATCGACACCTGGGCGCCGCGTGCCGAGTGCCCCGTGTACGTGCGCGTGCCCGTGCGCTCGACCCACAGCGCGTCGGCCGGCGCGGGGGACGGTGCGGGCACGTCGTGCTCCGCCTCGTCGGCGGGGCTCAGGCTGGTCTCGGAAGGCTGCGTCGTCATGCGTGAATCCTCGCACTCGTCGGGTCGCGGCGTCCGGGAGGTCCGCCCTCCGGAGAACGCGCGGCGGGCGCGGGCGATTCCCTCGTCGCTGCCCGGGCGAGGTCGGTCGAGCCGCCCGGGTCGCGTCGGTCGGGGCGGGCCGACGCGACCCGGACGGCGGTCTCAGGCCGCCCGGACGGGCTCCGGCGCGGGGACCGGTTCCGCCGGCGTGGGGGTGTCCTCCTCGGCCGGACGCTCGGCCGATCGCGCGGTCGTGGCGCGCGGGGTCGGGGCGGCCGCCACGAACGCCTCCCGGGGGTGCTGCACCGCAGCGAGGGAGACGACGTCGCGCCCGAACAGCGCGCCCGTCGCCCACACGGCGACCACGCGGGCCGTGCGCTCCCACGTCGGGATCGCGAGCACGTGGTAGCCGCGGTGCATGAGCCACGCGAGGCGCCCGCGCACGACGAGGCGGCGGTACTCGAACACGCCCGAGCCGAGGCCGAGCGTCGCGACGACGCCGAGGCTCCCGTGCACGTACGGCCGCGTCGGGCGGCCACGGCGGGCGGCGACGAGGTTGCGGGCGAGACGCCGCCCCTGCCGCACCGCGTGCTGCGCGTTGGGGACGGTGAGCGCGCCCGGTCGCGGGACCGCGAGGTCGGGGACGGCGGCGCCGTCGCCCGCGGCCCACGCGTCGGGGACCGTGTCGTCCACGGTGCCGACCCGCAGGTCGGGCCGGGTGACGAGGTAGCCGCGCGCGTCCACGGGCAGGTCCGTGTGCGTCGCGACGACGGGGTTCGCCGCGTTGCCTGCCGTCCACACGAGCAGCCCCGTGGCGAACGACTCGCCCGTCGACAGCGTCACGACGCCTCCCTCCGCGGACACCAGGCCGGCCTCCAGGTGCACGTGCGCGCCGCGGCGCTCGAGCTCGCGGACGACCCACCGCCCCGGACGCTCGGTGACCTCCGGCAGGATGCGCGCGTTGCGCTCGACCAGGTGGAACCGCAGCTCCGCCGGGTCGATCTCGGGGTAGACGCGCGTGAGGTCGTGCGCGAGCGACAGGAGCTCGGCGAACCCCTCGACGCCGGAGAAACCGCCGCCGACGAAGGTCACGGTGAGCAGGCGCTCGCGCTCCGGACCCGCGGGCAGGCTCGCCGCGCGGTCGAACGACGTGAGCAGCCGGTCGCGGATCGCCACGGCCTCCTCGACGTGCTTCATGCCGATCGCGTGCTCGGCGACGCCCGGCACGGGGAAAACACGTGTCACGGCACCGGCCGTGACGACGACGGTGTCGTACGCGAGGTCGTACGGCTCGCCCGAGCGCGGCCGCACGACGACCACACGGCGCGCGTGGTCGACGCGCTCGACCGTCCCGTCGACCAGGCGCGTGCGGTGCAGGTGGCTGCGGTGCGCGACCGCGGCGTGCCGCGCCTCGACCGAGCCCGCGACGACCTCGGGCAGGAACGGCTGGTAGGTCATGTACGGGCGCGGGTCGACCAGGACCAGCTCGACCTCGCCGCGGCGCAGCTCGCGCCGCAGGCGCTTCTCGAGCTCCCGGGCCGCCGTGAACCCGGCGTAGCCCCCACCGACGACGACGATGCGTTCCATCACTGCCTCCTGTGACGTGAGCGTGCCGGGCGCCTGGTGCGCCCTTCCGGCGCGCTCACCCTGTCGACCGGGCGGCGAGCCGTTCCGTGACACCACGGCGACGTGCCGTGCGTCACCCTCGCCCGGCCGGGTGCGGTGCCTAGACTGGCGGGCGTGGCACTCGACGCGACCGACGCCCCGACCGCACCCGTGAGCACCGGCGAGCCCGCGCCGTCGGGCACCGCTCCCGGGCCCGTCCCGACCCCGTACGAGGACCTCCTGCGCGACGTCCTCGCGCACGGCACCCACAAGGGCGACCGCACCGGGACGGGCACGCGCAGCGTGTTCGGGCGGCAGATCCGCTTCGACCTGTCGCAGGGCTTCCCGCTCGTCACGACCAAGCGCGTGCACCTCAAGTCCATCGCGTACGAGCTGCTGTGGTTCCTGCGCGGCGACTCGAACGTCCGCTGGCTCCAGGAGCGCGGCGTGAGCATCTGGGACGAGTGGGCGGACGCCGACGGCGAGCTCGGCCCGGTCTACGGCGTCCAGTGGCGCTCGTGGCCGACCCCGGACGGACGCCACGTCGACCAGGTCGCGCAGGTGATCGAGCAGATCAGGGCGAACCCCAACTCGCGCCGGCACATCGTCTCGGCGTGGAACGTCGCGGAGATCGAGAACATGGCCCTGCCGCCCTGCCACGCGTTCTTCCAGTTCTACGTGGCCGACGGGAAGCTGTCGTGCCAGCTCTACCAGCGCTCGGCCGACCTCTTCCTGGGCGTGCCGTTCAACATCGCGTCGTACGCGCTGCTCGTCCACATGGTCGCGGCGCAGACCGGGCTCGAGGTCGGCGACTTCGTGTGGACCGGCGGCGACGTGCACATCTACGACAACCACGTCGAGCAGGTGCGCGAGCAGCTCACACGCGAGCCGTACCCGTACCCGACGCTGCGCCTCGCGCCGCGCGACTCGATCGACGCGTACGAGTACGAGGACATCGAGGTCGTCGGGTACCAGCACCACCCGACGATCAAGGCCCCGATCGCGGTCTGACGGCGGTGGGGGAGGAGACGCCCGGCGAGCCGACGCTCGGGCTGGTCTGGGCACAGGCGCGCGACGCCGCGGGGCGGCCCGTCATCGGTGCGGGCGGCACCATGCCCTGGCACCTGCCCGAGGACCTCGCGCACTTCCGGCGCGTCACGTCGGGCCACCCGGTCGTCATGGGACGCCGCACGTGGGACTCGCTCCCGCCCCGGTTCCGACCCCTGCCCGGGCGCGTGAACGTGGTCGTGACGCGGCAGCCCGGGTGGTCGCTGGGGGACGAGTCGCCGCGCGTCGGTGCGTCCGGCGGCGCGGTGCCCGACGGCGGCCGCCCGCCCGAGCCGGCCGGCGCGCCCGTGCGCGTGGCCGGTTCGGTCGCGGAGGCGCTCGCGGCCGCCCGCGCGGCGGCGCGCGACACCGGGTCGCGCGAGGTCTGGGTCATGGGCGGAGCGCAGCTCTACGCCGCGACGATCGCGCTCGCGGACCGGTGCGTCGTCACGGAGATCGACGTCGTCGTCGAGGGCGACACGTTCGCGCCCGAGATCCCCGACGGGTGGGCTGCGCACGCGGGCGACTGGGCGACGTCGTCCACCGGCCTGCGCTACCGCTTCCTCACCCACGACCACTTCCACCCCACCCGCTGAGTGCATGAAATAGTCGCGCTCGGGTTGTCCGAGCGCGACTATTTCATGCACTCAGCGTCAGGCGGGGTCGAGGCGGCGGAGGGCGTCGAGGACCAGGTCCCAGAAGCGGGTGTCGTCGAGGGTGACCGCGACCTGGGTGCGGCACTCGTCGGGCTCGTCGCCGCGCAGGTCCGCGACCGTCATGCCGGTGGTCAGCGCGCCCTGGAGCTCGACGTCCAGCGGTGCGCGGCGTGTCGTGAGGACCTCGGGGTCGATGACGTACGCGACCGCGCACGGGTCGTGGACGGGCGGGTAGAGGAAGCCCTGCGCCGAGCGGTAGGTCGCCCCGTAGAAGTCGAGCAGCTCGCCGACGAACCGGGAGGCGGCGGTGCCGAGCGCGGCGAGCCGCTCGCGCACGTCGGGCGTCGCGACGGCCTGGTGCGTGAGGTCCAGACCGACCATCGTGACCGGCCACGGCTCGTTCAGCACCACGTGCGCGGCCTCCGGGTCGGCGAGCACGTTGAACTCCGCGACCGGGGTGCGGTTGCCCACGTGGTAGCCCCCGCCCATCATCACGACCTCCCGCACCCGCGGCACGATGCGCGGCTCCTTGCGCGCCGCCATCGCGACGTTCGTCAGCGGCCCCGTCGGCACGAGGGTGATCTCGCCCGGCTCCGCGCCCATGACCGTGTCCACGATGAGGTCCACGGCGTGACGACGGTCGACGGCGCGCCGCGGCGCGGGCAGGACCGGCCCGTCCATCCCGGAGTCGCCGTGGATGTCCGGCGCGACGATCCGCGGCCGGACGAGAGGGCGGTCGCACCCTGCCGCGACCGGGACGTCGAACCCGGCCAGCTCGGCGACGGCGAGCGCGTTCCGCGTGACCTTCTCGAGCGTCTGGTTCCCGGCGACCGTCGTCACGGCCACGAGCTCGACCGCGGGGCTGCCGTGCGCGAGCAGCATCGCGATCGCGTCGTCGTGGCCGGGGTCGCAGTCGAGGAGGACGCGGCGTGGCGCGTCGGCACGTCCGGTGGGCATGCGCCCATCCTCGCGCGCCGACCACGTGCCGGCCACGCTCTGTCCGACGGTCACCGTCCGTGCGGGCGCACTTCGCCTCCGACGGCCGCCGACGGCTAGGCTGTCCCCCGGCCCGTTCCCCAGGGCCGCGCGCCTGTAGCTCAGGGGATAGAGCACCGCTCTCCTAAAGCGGGTGTCGGCAGTTCGAATCTGCCCAGGCGCACAGTGTGTATGCGCAGGTCAGCGGCTGGAGAGGCGACCCGCGCGCCTGGGCTCCGGTCGCCGTTTGAGGCTCGTGGTCAGCGGGTGGTCAGCGACTTGTCTCAGGACGTGGACGGCCTATCAAGCACGTGGACGGACGCCCGCGGACGGCGCTTCCTCGTAGGGTCGATCTCGCCGGGTTCCTGTCTATTTCCCGCCCGCGGGCAGCGTGTATCGGAATCGGATCGCCTTCAGCTGCTCGTCGTCAGCGGTCCAGTCCTTCCACCACCGGACGTCGCCACCGTCGGCCTTCACTGAGCCATCGGCTTCGCGCCACCACTGGATGCCGTCGACCACGAACAAGTCCGTCGGGACAGTCACCCGTGAGTTGTTGACCTCGCCGTGGGTCAGCTCAACCGTCGCGGCGGCGCCGGATGAGCCCTTCACCTCCACGTGGCGCCTGTCTCCACCCTTCTCGACGGCGAGGTCGTACGGCTTGGAGGCTCCGGTGTAGGTGACCACGAACCCGTGTAACTCATAGGCCTCAACCGCGAGGTCGACCGCACGCCACTCGATGGCACTGCGCACGGCGGAGTCAGCGATGTAGCCGCTGTCGCCGCGCTTGCCGGTCTTACCCTTGGGATGCCCTGTGCCGTCCGATGATGTCGAGCGCTTCGGGCGGGGGAGACCTTCAAGCCCCTCTAGACCGAGGACCTGCAGGACCTCGCGCGGCATCTTCACGAAGTAGGTCTGCTGCGCGCGGAGCTCGCGCTTGTCGCTGAAACCGAACGGGAAGTACAGCCTCCCCTCGGGGTACTGGGTCTCCAGCTCGGCCAGCGCTTTCCGAAGCTCCCGCTCTTGCCGCCGAACTTCGCTGATGAGCACCGGGCGCGTCAGCGACGTGTAGTGCAAGAGCGGCATCCGCCAGGCGGGGCGTGGCTTCAGGCTGCCCTTCGCCCGGCCGACGGTGCCGTGCGCCTGCCACGAGATGTTCGTGTCTTCGTAGGCGCCGGTCGCCTGCGACCATCCGACAATGCCTGGCTCGTCGGCCAGGGTCTTGTGCCAGTGGAGCACCACGTCGCCAGGCTGCACATACGTGATGAGCTCATATCCCCAATATGACCTTCCGCTGCCGTCGGTCATCGGTGCGATGAGGTCAGCGCCGAGGTCGTCGCGGTCCGTGATCTCCATCCAGAACCGCTGCTCCACGTCGGTCGTCCACCACTCGTTGATCGCCACAGGAGCATCATGCCGAAGACCACCGACGACGTGCAGGCCAGCACGCGGGTTCCAGCACTGTCGGCGGTTGCTGGCACGCTGTCTGGCATGGGGCAACAACGCCAACCGCTATTCGATGACTTCGAACGAACTGACGCCACGCCGTCAACCCACCAGGAGTCGAGCTTCGAGTTCCTGAACCGCATCGCAGGTGACTACTGGGAGCACCCTCGCGCCCTCATGCAGGAGTGGCTCCGCCGCATCCCTAACGAGCTGGAGTACAACGATCTGCGGCAGCGGTTCCGGTCCCGCGACGACGAGCAGTTCCGCAGTGCTTTCCTCGAGGTCTACCTGCACGAGGGCCTCATCAGGGCCGGGTACACAGTCACCATCCACCCCGAAGTGGAGGGTACGGGCCGCCGCCCCGACTTCCTGGCGCAACGCGACGACGTCCGGTTCTTCATCGAGGCCATCGCGCCCGGCTCTGCTCCAGCCGAGAAGGCGGCGGCGCAGCGCCGAGCCGTGCTCTTTGACACGGTGAACCGGTTGGGTGACCCCAACTTCATGCTGTGGCTGGACGAGCTCGTAGAGGGCAGCTCGTCGCCCGCCTCAGCGCGCCTTCGGTCAGACCTCCGGCGCTGGCTCGTAGACCTTGACCCGGATGCCCCGTGGGACCCGGAGGCTGCGCCGACGAGGCGATGGGAGCACGACGGCTGGGCGGTCACCTTCAGGGCGATTCCGAAGAAGCCCGAGGCTCGAGGGGCGAGGCCCAACGACCGGGCGATTGGTGTCTACGGCCATACGGGCGCCGGCTTCATCGATGACGCCCCGGCGATCCAGAAGGCGCTGGCGACGAAGCACCACGAGTACGGAAACCTGGGGGCGCCGTTCATCATTGCGGTCGGCACTTACATTCACGACAGGGACCGCTGGCATAGCGGCAACGCCATGTACGGGCACGTCGCCGTGCAGATTGGCGAGGCACCCGACGGCTCGACAGTAACCCGCGAAGTGCGGCAGCCGGACGGTTACTTCGGCACGCCCCCGGAGTGGGCTAACCGCAACGTCTCAGGCGTTCTCGTGGTGAATCAGCTGATGCCGTACCACGTGCAGCGAGCGGAGACGACCCTGTGGCGGCACCCCGACCCGATCCACGAGCTGCCTGAAGTGGTTGGGCTGCCGGGCGACACACTCAGCTTGGTCGGCAACGGACTCGTTGAGGTCCAGGCCTTGACCGGGGCAGGCCAGTACTTCGGACTGCCGGACGTCTGGCCACCTGGAGAGCCGTGGCCCGACGGCGAGTAGGTGGTCGCTAACGCCCGACGGTGGTGATCGCGCTCGAGAGCCTGGCGGGACTCCATCGGGTCGCATTGTGCCGAGGCTGCTGCGCTGGGCGTGCTACCGATAGTCGGTCCCGTGGTCGAACGCACCAGCGCGCGGCCCCGTTGGTGGCTCGATCACCCGTCGCGCCGTCATCAGCGGTATCACCGGCAGCCGTTCCATCGCCTGCCAAGCGGCTCACTGCTGGATGACGAAGCCTGACTCTTCTTGCATCGCTGCGATGCTCGGCGCATGTCCCGCGTCGTGTGCGGCGCAGGGAGCAGAGGGATGACCGTTCGTGCTGCCAGCGATGTCTGGGGGCGTATCGCCGCGGCTGTCTCGCGGTAGCGCTCTCGACACGACCGTATCACTCGGTTGATGGCTGCGACTGGACCGGGGAACGCATGCGAAACCCTGCCCGAGAGGAAGCATTTGGGTAGTTGGCGCTCAACGCAGCGGATGGCTTCCTTGGACGCCGTCTTCCATCCGCGCGCTCGCGGTCGAGGTAAACAGGGCGTTGAGTCCGGCGCAGGCTCGCTCAACCGTAACCACCTAAGCGCTTGGCCCGGACGCAAGCGCGTCTTGCTCAGTCGACGAATGCATCAGCTCGGCGTGCATCGCCAGATCGACGATCGCTCGTAGAAGGCTGCAAGTCTCGTCGTCGAGGCACAGGAGGAGCGACTCCTCGTCAAGCCCATTCGGATCAAGCGACTCGGCAACAAGCACGCAGTCGCGTTCGCGGCTGCCTCTTGGGCCGAAGCCGCGCGCGAAGTAGCTTCGGCTTTTCATCCCGAGCCGCCTTGCCTTCGCCGCCGTCAGTCCAAGATCGCGCTGCTCTTGTACGTACTCGGCTGTCGACGGATCGGGGAGGCCGAAAATGTAGAAGCGTCCTTGCCGGAACGCTCTCTCAACGACACAGTCGCCCGACAAGCGGGAATCAGTAAGCACCCTGAGGACGATGTCATCGGAGAAGCGCCCAAGTCCGATCCACTCGAGTTCCGAGCGGCGATAGAGGGTGAGCCGTTCCTTCTCACCAAACTCCATGCGAAGACTGAGCATCGCGAGACTATCTGCAACGAGCGACTCCGCCATCGCATGGAGGGTTGTGCACTCTCGCCCGTGGCGATCGACGAGGCTACTGAGAAGCTGCCGAACGGCGCGTTCAGCGGACGATGCTTCCTCGAGGGATTGCCGCAGACTCGCAAGCTCGTCTCCAATCTGCTGTCGCCAGAAAAGTCCGAGCCCCGCGAGGAGCACGCTAAGCAAGAACGCTCCTGCCGAAAATTGGCGGCTATCCGTCCATGCAATACTCCCTGCCGTGAGCGATGCCGTCATCGCTCCGAACGCGAGGCTTGGACGGACGTCCCAGAGCCACTTCAGCCGCCGGCGCATCAGACGTCGCCGTCCACCAACTCGAGGAGTGCCGCATAGCCGAGAGTCGGTTGCTCTGTCGGGGATGGCTGCGACACGACACGCTGACGAAGTCGAGGCTCCAGCTGCGCAAGCTCGATTAGTAGAGCGCTCTGCTTGCGCGCTAGGACTTCGGCAAGGTCGTCGATAGTTACGCTCGCACCGGAGGGCAAGGATCGCAGTACTGATTCGAGCGACACTGGCCGCTCTCCCTCCGCAGCTGTTGCCTCCCCACTCGGACGAGGCCACAGCTGGATGATCCGCCTTGCTAGCACTCTGGCCCTCTGCTGGATGTCGTAGGAGCTCCAATAGGAGTTCCTCTGAGGTCCCGAAGCTCCGGCGTCTCCGAGGCGTCCCAGCTGGATACGACGAGCAGGCCAGTCGGCAGCGAGCTGGCCTGCTGCTGCGGAGTCGATCAGTGTGAGGTTGCCAAGCGTCCCAGCGAGCTGTCGATATAGCGCGGACGGCCCCTCGCCCTCGTCGCCGAACGACTGAAGCCAATCGCCGCTAATCTCCGACGGAGCGATGCGCACGATTGCTGGGTCGCGACTCGTTTCCGTCTCGTTCGATAGGAGTCGCTCGAGCAGCATAATCCTCTGCCAGGGTCTGCCCCCAGACTCAAAGTTCCGAGCGGTTGCGGAACGCTCAACCTCACGATCTGTTGGCCAGTACTTGCGCTCGCCAGCTAGGAATGCGGCCAGAGAGTTGGGCCCGAAACCGGGGTCCGCCATGACGCTGGCCATACTGGTGAAGAGGCGGTTGAGGTTGTTCGTTGGCACCCCGCAGATCATCCGGCGGACGACAAACGACTCGATATGCATCAGCGCTTCGTCAACGTCTTCGGACGTTAGTGCTCCGCGCCTCCACCTGACGACGAGTTCGAGCATGACCGGCTGAGCAGTGTCGACCCCCCACGCATTGATGAAGGCGAGGCGGTCGTCGATGCGCGTGCTCCCAGTGGCGGAGGCCGTAAGTGCCGCATACGCCTCCAAATCCTCCGAGAACTCGAGCAAGATGCTCGCCACGGCATCCTCGTCCTTTGCGACTTTGTCCAAGCGCCGCTGCATCGCGGTGTAGACGTCGTTGCGGGTGACGCGCGCATCCCGCCTGACGAGATTTGCCCAAAAGAACCGGTCTAGCGCGCTCTCGCCGATGCGAAGTTCCATCCTTCGCCAAACCTTTGCGTAGAGCTGTTCTCCGCGAGTCGGGAGGAGCATGAAGAAGTGGTTGCGCAACAAATCTACCTGCTTGAGCTTTACGCCCGCATGGTTGAGCGTCTGGAAGATTTGGTGTACGGAATCGCCTGGCTCTGTGACGATCTGAACTAGGGTGAGCCGCTGGATGATCACATCCGACACTTGTCTCAGGTTGAGCTCCGCGCCGAGCAGGTCTGGACCTTGCAGAGCCTCGTCAGAGCGAAAGAAGTCGTACGCCTCGCCAATCAAACCATCCATCGGTGTGGCAGGAGTCTGTCCCACGCATGCCCTGAATTCGCTGCGATCCTGTTGAGTCGGAAGAAGTCGCAGCGCCTCGTCTTCGGATTCGGCATGCACGTTCTGCAGATAGAGCTGGTTGTACTTGGACTCCACCTTGCGGCGACCCTCGCTGGTGGCTTCCCGTGACGCTAGCTCGTCTCGTAGGGCGGCCAGCAGGATCATGAACGTCGTGAGGCGTTGCTGCCCATCCACGACGACGAGCTTCGAGTGCTCGCTCTCGTTACCCGTTGGCGCGAGCACAAAGGAGCCGATAAAATGTGTGACGGTGGGTTGAGCGCCTTCGTTCTGCATGAAGTCGTATTGCTCGAGGATGTCTTGCCAAAGTTCTTTCCAGTTGTCACGCTTCCAGCTGTAGCGTCGTTGATAGAGGGGCACAGTGAAAACTTTAGAGCCTTCGATGAGGCTCTTGACGTTAGAGTTGCTGGCGTGCACCTGAAACCTCCTTGGCATGGTGTGTTACCTATGACAATCGTCCCCCTGAGAGCCTACACAGCGGCAGCCTGGCGAACTCGGCTGCCGCTCCGTTGAGGTGCCACAGCAGGGAAGGCTTCGCATCGACGGTGGTGGTACGGCTCTCCGCAGCGTCAATACGCGTACGCGACGCGGTCTGTGCGCGATTGAGCCGCCCCGGGGGCCCGGAAAGGGCAGGGCTCCAGCGGACGCGCCGAGGCCGCGCACCGCGCCGCCGGCACGAGTTGGCTGCAACGCTGGAGGGCTGGCTGACTGACGGCTGTCGTTAGGTGCCGGTGGCCGGCGAGCTTCACGGTGGGGCGGATCTCCGTCATTGATCATGGTAGACGGATCGAGACAGAGCGCGGTCTCGTCGAGTGGCCTCCGCGCTGCAGGACGGCGGTGATGAGTCCCTAGTGCCACGTGCCGGTCGTGCCGCGTGGTGAGCGCGTGGTCAGCGAGGACCTCGGAACGCGGTCACCACGCGACCTACCCGCATGTCTTTCCGCAGATCAGCGCGTTATCCACAATCCAAGATCGAACTCCTAAAGCGGGTGTCGCCAGTTCGAATCTGGCCAGGCGCACCGAACGCCCTCTGCTCCCGAGCGGGGGCTGCTCAGCCGACGACGCGCACCGCGACCACCTGGCACTGCACCGGGTACGACTCCGCGCACACCTCGGCCCACACCTCGACGGCGTCGCCGTCGACGAGGGCGGCGCCGTCCACCCGCTCGCCGTCCGCGTCCAGGACCACGGTGCTCGCGGACAGGAGCGACATGCCCTCGTAGTAGGAGTCGGACGCGTCGACGAGCCGCGGCGCGCCCTCGTCACGGTCGACGGTCCCGTCGACGTCCGCGGGCCGGTCCGGGGGCGCGGCGGCCCCGGCGGAGTCGTCGGCGGTCGCACACCCCGCCAGGAGCGGAGCGAGCGCGGCGACGAGGGCCAGCGCGAGAGCCGTCGCGCGGAGGGCGGGAGCGTGCGGGGACCGGCGCATCCTCGGATCCTCCCACCGTCGCCGCGGCGCGACGGTGTGCTCCTAGGCGGAGGCGGGCGTGGACGGTGCGGGGGTCGGCGCCGTGCCGGTGCTCCCGCCCGTCTCGGCCTCGGTGCCCTCACCCGTTCCCGCGCCGGTGCCCTCGCCCGTCCCAGGGAGGGGTTCCGTCGGCTCGGGCGCCGGCGTCGTCGGGTCCGGTGAGGGCTCCTGCGTGGGCTCCTCGGTGGGTTCCGGCGTCGGCGTGGTCGAGGGCTCGTCGGTCGGTGCCGGGGTCGGCGTGGTCGACGGCGCGGGCGCGGGCTCCTGGGTCGGCACGGTCGACGGGTCCACGGCCGGGTTCGACGGCGCGGGCGTCGCGGGGTCGTCCGTGCCGGTCGAGCGCTCGCGGCTGATCGTCGTCCCCGAGCCCTCCACGCCTCGCACGGCGTCCGAGATCGGCTTGCCGATCGCGAGCTCGACCACGAGGACGACACCCATCACGACGAGGAACAGGGCCAGCGCCGAGACGGTCAGCACCCGCCCGCGGCCGTAGCGGTCGACGAGCCGCAGCCAGGCGTTCTGCGCCGGCTCCGGGTCGGTGCCCTGCTCGGGCGGAGCACCGACGTCGCCCCGGTCCACGGTCTCCTGCGTCGCGGTCGCGTCGTCGCCCTGCTCGACAGACGTCGCCGCGCCCGCGTTGGACGCGGGGTCCGCCACGACGACCGTCCCGCGCGGCACGCTCGCGACGGCGGTCGTGACGGTGGCGGTCGTCGCGCGGTCGCGCGCGGTGCTCCCGCCGGTGGTCACCTGCACGACCTTGCCGACGACGGGCACGAGCTGCTCGCGCGTCTTCTGGATCGAGCGCGTGTAGACGTAGTTCGCGACGACGGTGAGGGCGCTCGCGATGCCGGCGCCGATGATCGTGCCGGCGGTCCCGAAGTACGACAGCAGCACCGTGGTGCTCACGGCGGCGAGAGAGCTCGCGACGACCTGCGTGAGGGAGAGCCGGGCCGGGGCCTCGCGCTCCTTCGCGGGCGCGGTCTCCGCGGCGGCGCGTCCGGCCTCGCGGCCCGCGTCGTGAGGCGTGGAGCGGGGTGCGGGGGAGTCGTCGCTGTCGGGGCGG
>NZ_LUAZ01000022.1:0-74653 GCF_001647255.1 Cellulosimicrobium sp. I38E | reverse complement strand
GGGGCAGCGAGGGGGTGGCGGCCGACGGCGCGCTCGGCACGGTCGGCGCGGTGAGCGCACCCGGTGCCTGCCCGTGCCGCCCGTCGAGCGCGGGAGCGTGCGGCCCGACGGCGTCCGCACGCGCCACGGAGGACGGGCCCGCGACCGGGGCGAGCGGGAGGTCGAGCGTGAACGTCGACCCGACACCGGGCGTCGATGCGACCAGCACCCGGCCGCCGTGCCCCTCGGCGATCGCCGCGACGATCGCGAGCCCCAGCCCGGCGCCCTCGGGGTGGGTCCTTCCCGGCGTCGTCGCCTGGGCGAAGCGCTCGAAGATCCGCTCCTGCTGCTCGGTCGCGATCCCGACGCCCTCGTCGCGGACCCACACGCGCACGCGCGCGCCGTCGTCGGACACCGCCGAGCCGAGCGCGACGACGGACCCGGGTGCCGAGAACTTCACCGCGTTCGCCGCGAGCTGGAGGAGCGCCTGGGTGAGGCGCTGCCCGTCCGCGAGGACCGCGACGTCGGCGCGCGCGTCGACGAGCCACCGGCGCTCGCCCAGCGTGCGGACCTTGTCGTGCACGTCGTCGAGGAGGCGACCGAGGTCGGTGTCGCCGGGGCGGACGAAGTCGGGGCGGCCGGCGGTCGCGAGCGTCACGAGGTCGTCCACGAGGCGGTTCATGCGGTCGAGCTCGTCGAGCGCGAGGTCGCGCGTCTCGGCTGCGTCGGCGGCGTCGCGCGGGTCCATGAGCTCGAGGTGGCCGCGCACCACGGTGAGCGGCGTGCGCAGCTCGTGCCCGACGTCGTCGATGAGGCGTCGCTGCGACTCGAACGACCCCTCGAGCCGGTCGAGCATGCCGTTCACGGTGCGTGACAGGTCGGAGAGGTCGTCGTTGCCGGTCACGGGGATGCGGGCGGACAGGTCCGTGTCGCCGATGCGCTGGGCGGTGCGCGAGAGCGTCCGGATCGGCTGGAGCAGGCGCCCGGCGACGACCCAGCCCACGACGCCGATGAGCACGAGCGCGCCGAGCGCGACGACGGCGTAGGTCCGGAAGACCTGCGCGAACTCGGCGTGCTCGGCCGAGCGGTCGTAGGCGAGCACGAGCGCCGCGGGCGCCTGGTCCGCGGCGGTGCCCGCACCGCCGAGGGACTGCACCGGAGCGACGAGGGCGCGGTACTCGGCCGTCGCGGTGCGCGGGGAGCGCAGCACGACGTCGTCCCCCGCGACGAGCGGCGCGAGCGCGGCGACGAGCTGGGGGTCGTCCTCGAGCCGCAGCCGCACGTCCTGCTGCGAGACGAGCGGCGTGCGGCCCTCCCGGAGCCCGAGGATGCCCTCGTTGTGCGCCGGGACGGTGAGCTGGATCGAGGCGACGACGACGTCCTCGGCGGACGTGAACGGCTCGCCCGTGACGGGGTTCAGCCCCGACTCCGCGAGCTGCGCGAGCTCGTTCGCGCTCCGGGTCAGGCTCTCGTCGATGCGCGCGTCGATCTGCCCGCGCTGCAGGAACCAGGCCGCGCCGCCCGCGAGCAGCAGCGCCAGGGCGGAGAGCCCGAGGAACGCCGCGAGCATGCGGGTACGGACGGTCAGCCCGGCACGACGCGCCCGGGAGCTCATCCGTCGCCCTGGTCGGAGCCGCTGCGGTCGTCCCCGTCGTCGTCGGACCCGCCGTCGTCGTCGGACCCGTCGTCGTGGTCGTCGTCGTCATCGTCGTCGCTCGACGGCGGGGCGGGAGTCACACGGTCGTCGTCGTCATCGTCGTCGTCGGGCGAGGTGGTGGGCGACGGGTCGCCGGTGGTCGTCGGGGCGGGGGTCGTGGGTGCGGGCGTCACGACCACGGCACCCCCGACCTCGCGGTCCTGCGGGCGCGAGGCCAGCGCGCCGGCGGCAGCCGCGCCCCCGAGCACGAGCACGAGCGCCCCCACGAGCCACGCGACGGTCCGACGAGTCATGGGCCCAGTATCCGAGAGCAGGATGAGACGCACATGAGAAGCGGGGCTGCGCGATGTATCTTGATGTCAAGAATGTTGATGCCGAACGAGTCCGCTCGACGACTGGAGCACCGATGCCCCGCGACTGGGATCCCGCCCTGTACCTGAGCCACGCCGACGAGCGCTCCCGCCCCTTCGCCGACCTGCTCGCCCGCGTGCCCGTCGACGCCCGGACGGTCGTGGACCTCGGCTCCGGCCCGGGCCACCTCTCCGCGCTGCTGCACGCGCGCTGGCCCAGGGCGACGATCACCGGCGTCGACGCGTCGCCCGCGATGGTCGAGCGCGCGCGGCAGGACGCCTCCGCCCCCTGGGTCCGGTACGAGCTCGCCGACGTGCGCACCTGGGCGCCGCCCGCCCCGGCCGACGTCGTCGTGAGCAACGCGACCCTCCAGTGGGTCCCTGACCACCTCGACCTTCTCGCCCGGCTCGCGGGCCACGTCGCGCCCGCCGGGGCCCTCGCCTTCTCCGTGCCGGGCAACCACGACGCCCCGAGCCATCGACTGCTCCGGGAGATCGCCGCCCGCCCGCCGTACGCCGAGCACACGTCGGGCGTCGACCGACCGCGAGCGCACGACCCGGAGACGTACCTCGACCGGCTCGCCGGGCTCGGCTGGACCGTCGACGCGTGGGAGACGACCTACCTCCACGTGCTCCACGGGCCCGACCCCGTCCTGCGCTGGATCTCCGCGACCGGCGCGCGCCCCGTCCTCCAGGCGCTGCCCGACGCCGAGCGCGCCGCGTTCGTCGCCGAGTACGCCACGGCGCTACGAGGGGCGTACCCCGAGCGCGGGTACGGCACGGTCCTGCCCTTCCGCCGTGTCTTCGTCGTCGCGACGCGCGCCTGACCCGACCCGCGCCGCGTGCTCGACCCCGACCGGGGCGGGAGCCGCCGCGGTCAGCCCCCCGCGAGCCAGTCGTCGACGCCGGTCAGCAGACGCTGCTTCGTGCCGCTCGAGGCGCGGCTCGCCCGGATCGACGACCGCGCGAGCGCGGCGAGCTCGTCGTCGGAGAACCCGTGCTCGTGGCGGGCCGTCTCGTACTGGGCCACCAGGCGGGAGCCGAAGAGCAGCGGGTCGTCGGCACCGAGCGCGACGCGGGCGCCGGCGTCGACGAGCGCCCCGAGCGGCACCTGCCCGGCGTCCTCGTAGACCCCGAGGGAGACGTTGGACGCGGGGCACACCTCGAGCGCGATCCCGCGGTCCACGACGTCGTCGAGCACGCGCCGGTCCTCCGCCGACCGCACGCCGTGGCCGAGGCGGTCCGGGACGAGCTCGCGCACCACCTCGTGCACGTGCGCCGGCCCCAGCAGCTCGCCCCCGTGCGGCACGGACGCGAGCCCGGCCCGCCGCGCGATGGCGAACGCGCGCGCGAACTCCGCCGTGTCCCCGCGGCGCTCGTCGTTGCTCAGGCCGAACCCCACGACCTCGCCGGCCCCCTCGCCCGCGTACTGCGCCGCGAGGCGCGCGAGCGTGCGAGCGTCCAACGGGTGCCGCATGCGCGACGCCGCGACGACCACCGCGACCTCCGTCCCCGTCGCGGCGCTCGCGGACCGCGCCGCGTCGAGCACGATCTCCACGGCCGGGGTGATGCCGCCGACGAACGGCGCGTACGACGTCGGGTCCACCTGGATCTCGAGCCGGCCCGACCCCTCCGCGGCGTCGTCCTGCGCGGCCTCGAGCACGATGCGTCGCATGTCGGCCTCGGAGCGCACGCACGCGCGCGCGGCGTCGTAGAGGCGCTGGAACCGGAACCACCCCCGCTCGGTGGGCGGGAGCCGGAGCGGGTCGCCGTCGACGAGCGCGTGGGGGAGCCGCACGCCGTACTGCGCGGCGAGGTCGCGCAGCGTCTCCGGGCGCATCGACCCGGTGAAGTGCAGGTGCAGGTGGGCCTTGGGAAGCGTCGCCAGGTCTCGCACACGGGGAGTCTGTCACGCGGACCCGACCCGCGCGTCGCGCACGGGGCAGGGTCCCGACGGCGGCCCGCCCCCCGTACGGGCCCCGTCACACCGGACGCCGGTCAGGTCCCGGTGAGGAACCCGCGCTGCATGGCGACCGTGACCGCGGCGGTCCGGTCGTCCACGCCGAGCTTGGCGAACGCGCGGAGCAGGTGGGTCTTCACGGTCGCCTCCGTGATGAACAGCTCGCTCCCGACGGCCGCGTTCGACAGCCCCCGCGCGACGAGCCGCAGCACCTCGATCTCCCGGTCCGTGAGCCGGTCCGCGCCGCGGACCGACGTGACGAGCCGGGTCGCGACGCTCGGCGCGAGCACGGTCTGCCCGCGCGCCGCGGCGCGCACCCCGGCCACGAGCTCGTCCCGCGGCGTGTCCTTGAGCAGGTAGCCGGTCGCCCCGGCCTCGACCGCGCGCAGGATGTCCGCGTCGGTCTCGTAGGTCGTGAGCACGACCACGCGCGGGGCGGACACCGTCCCGCGCCCCGTGCCCCGGCCCGGCGTGCCGACGATCGCCGCCGTCGCGCCGACCCCGTCGAGCACGGGCATACGCAGGTCCATGAGCACGACGTCGGGCGCCAGCTCGCCCGCGAGCGCGACCGCCTGCTCGCCGTCGCCCGCCTCGCCGACCACCTCGAGGTCGGGCTCTGCGGCCAGCATGCCGGTGATCCCCGAGCGTACGACCGGGTGGTCGTCCACCACGAGCACCCGGACGACGCCGTTCCCGGCCGGGCTCATCGGGCGTCTCCGGTCCGCGTCGTCGCGCGCGTGCGCGCGGAGGGCTCGTCCGGCGCTGCGCCCGCAGGCAGCCGGACGGCGACGCGCGTCCCGCCCGCCGGGCCCGGTCCGACCTCGAGGCTCCCGCCCTCCGCCGCCACGCGCTCGCGCATGCCCCGCAGCCCGTAGCCCTCGGTGAAGCCCGACGCGTCGGCGGGCAGGCCGCGCCCGTCGTCGGTCACCTCGAGCACCGTCCCCGCGTGGTCCTGCCGGAGGTCGACGCGCACGGCCGACGCGTCCGCGTGGCGCCGGACGTTCGTGAGCGCCTCCTGGGCGGACCGCAGAAGGACGACGTCGTCCGCGCTCGACAGTCGGAGTGCCTCCGGCGCCGTGAGCTCGACGCGCGTCCCGGTCTCCTCCGCGAACCGGTCCGCGAGCCGGCGCAGCGCCTCGCCGAGCGTGCCGCCCTGGAGCGGGGCGGGGGCGGAGGCGGCGACGAGGGCGCGAGCCTCCGCGAGGTTGTCCCGCGCCGTCGACTCCACGAGGGCCAGGCGTTCGCGCGCCGCGTCGGGGGCGTCCCGGTCGAGGTCGGCGCGCGCGGCCTGGGCGAGCATCACCACGCTCGTGAACCCCTGGGCGAGCGTGTCGTGGATCTCCTGGGCGACGCGCTCGCGCTCGGCGAGCACCCCCGCCTCGTGCGAGGCCCGGCCGAGCTCGGCCTGCGTGGCGCGCAGCTCGTCGACGAGCCGCGCGTGGCGCTCCGACTGCCGCAGCGTGTGCGCGGTCCACAGACCGAGGCTCAGCGCGAACGCCAGGGCGACGCCCATCTGGGGCGCGGCGCTCGCGAGCTCCTCGGGCTCGACCTGCCCCGTCTGCGGGTCGAACGCGAGCGCGAGCGCCGTGCCGGCCGCGAGCGCGACGCACAGCACCACCTGGGCCCACAGGTGCTCCGACAGCATCCAGATCTGCGTGAACACGGCGAACAGGAGGAGCGTGCCGAGCGCGTCCTGGCCGACGACGACGAGCGTGCACGCGATCGCGACGACGAGGTAGACGTGGGCCGGCACCTGGTCGCGGGTGCGCGCCGCCCGGCGGCCCCAGGCGAGGTAAGTCACGAGGATCGTCGCGACCGCCGCCAGGGACACGAGCAGCGCCCTCCCGCTGACGCCCGCCGCGAGCAGCGCGAGCGCGCTGAGCACGACGATGACGTAGAACGCCACGTCCCACCAGCGCACGTCGCGGGCCCACGTGCCGTCGAGCTGGGCGGTCGCGGCGTCGGCGGACGTCCCGTCGACCACCCCCGCGACCGCCCCGCCCGGCGACGGCGTCTCAGCCGTCATCACGGCGCCGCCACCGGAACGAGCGTGCACCGACCACGAGCCCCACGACCAGCCATGCGACCAGTACAGCAGCGGTCGCGCCGTGCTGCCACGACCCGGACGGCTCGAGCGCCGCCGCCTGCTCGGGGAGGAACACCGAGCGCATGCCCTGCGCCATCCACTTGAGGGGGAACAGCGACGCGACGGTCTGCATCCAGGACGGCAGCGCGAAGAACGCGAAGAACACGCCCGAGATGAACTGCAGGACGAGGACGACAGGGGTCACGACCGCCGTCGCGGACTTGCCGGACCGCGGCAGCGACGAGAACGCCACGCCGCACACCGCGCCGGTGGCGCACCCGAGCACGAACACCCACGCGAACGTCGCGAGGCGCGCACCGCCGTCGGACATCTCCCACGGCATGGGGACGTCGTAGACCGTCGCGGCGAGCGCCAGGAGCAGACCGGTCTGCACGACCGACGTCAGCAGGACGAGCCCGATCTTGCCGTAGAAGTACGCGGACGGCGGCAGCGGGGTGGAGCGCAGGCGCTTGAGCGAGCCGTCGTCGCGCTCGACCGCGATCGAGATCGCGAGGGACTGGAAGCTCGTGAGCATGACGCCGGTCGCGATCATGCCGGGCAGGAAGTACTGCGCGAACGGCACGGAGTAGGCGGCCGTGCCCTGGTCCTGCCCGTCGAACACCGTCGCGAAGATCGCGAGCATGATGAGCGGGTACGTGAAGATGAAGATCACGGCGTCGCGCTCGCGGAAGAACGCGCGCAGCTCGGCGCGGGTGCGCTCGATCCCCAGGCGGCCGGCGCCGGGAAGGGTGGCGGGTCGGGCGGAGCGCGTGGACCGGGCGACGGTCGGGGCGGTGGTCACGGGCGGGTCTCCTCGGGGACGACGGCGGACGTGCGGTCGGGCGTGGGATCCTCGGCGGGTGCGTCGAGGGGACCGGGTGCGGTCGTGGGGGCAGGCGCGGCGGCGGGCTTCGTGGCCGGCTCGCCGATGAGCTCGAGGTAGACGTCCTCCAGGCTCGGGCGGGTCACCGCGAGGCCGGGGACCTCGCCGTCGGGTCCCGCGTACCGCGCGGCGAGGGATGCGACGAGCGCGGTGGGGGAGTCGGTGCGCTCCGACCGCCAGGCGCCGTCGTCGAGCCAACGGACCTCCGGCCGGCGCGCGTCCGGGCCACCGAGGCGGTCGGGCGCGTCGAGCGCGACGACCCGGCCCGCGCGCACGACGGCGGCACGGTCGGCCAGGTGCGCGGCCTCGTCCAGGTAGTGCGTGGTGAGCAGGATCGTCGTGCCGTCCTCGCGGAGCGAGCGGACCAGCGCCCAGAACGCGCGGCGCGCCTGCGGGTCGAACCCGGTCGTCGGCTCGTCGAGGAACAGCAGCTCCGGGCGCCCCACGATGCCGAGCGCGACGTCCAGGCGCCGACGCTGGCCGCCGGAGAGCTGGCGCGTGCGGGTCCGGGCCTTCTCCCGCAGCCCGACGGCGTCGATCACCTCGTCCGGGTCGCGCGGCGCTGGGTAGAACGTCGCGAAGTGCCGGACGATCTCGGCGACCGTGAGCTCGGCCTGGTCCCGCGAGTCCTGGAGCACGACGCCGATGCGCGAGCGCCAGGCGCGGCCCGCGGTCTGGGGGTCCTCCCCGAGCACGCGGACCTCGCCCGCGTCGCGCCGCCGGAAGCCTTCGAGGATCTCGACGGTCGTCGTCTTGCCGGCGCCGTTGGGGCCGAGGACGGCGAAGATCTCGCCGCGCTCGACCCGCAGGTCGACGCCGTCGACCGCCTGCTTGGCGCCGTAGCGCTTGCGCAGGCCGCGCACGTCCACGGCCGGGCTGCTCGACCCGGGACCGGCGGTGCGGGAGCCGGTGGGGAGGGGTGTCGTCGTCATGGGACCAGCCTGTCGGCGGGGTCCGGTCGCCCGCGACGGCCGTTCGTCCGGACCTCGTGTCCACCGATCGGTGGACGGTGGTTCGACCAGGGGCCTCGCGTCGCGTACAGTGATCCCTCGGTGGTTGACGCCCGCCACGCTGGTCCGCGCCCGTGAGACGTGTTTCGTCCCGGGGCCGGGGGCTCGTACGGCGTCGTCGAGCACGAAGGGTAGTGGCGCAATTGGTAGCGCAGCGGTCTCCAAAACCGCAGGTTGCAGGTTCGAGTCCTGTCTACCCTGCACGGCGTGGCTCTCGTGGGACCTTCCCGGGAACCGCGCGCGGCCCGGCACCGGGTCGCACCGAGGGTTCGAGCAGGTCCCGTACGTGAGCGATGGGGAAGAACGAGTGAGCGAATCGCCGTCAGAGGCCGTGGGTGCAGGCGGCGCACGCGCCGACGAGGTGAAGAAGAAGGGCGGTCCGTCCGCGGACAAGAAGCCCAACATCTTCGCGCGCATCGCCCTGTTCGTGCGCCAGGTGGTCGCCGAGCTCCGCAAGGTCGTCACGCCGACGCGCTCGGAGCTCATCACCTACACGACGGTGGTCCTGGTCTTCGTGGTCGTGGTCATGGCCTTCGTGACCGTGCTCGACCTCGGGATCGGCAAGGCCGTCATGTGGGTCTTCGGCTAGCGAGCGCACCTCCGCCCGGTCACGCCGGGCCTCACCACGGCAGCCGGCGCCCCTCGGGGCGCCGTCGGCGCTTCCAGAAGAAGTCATCGAGCAGTTCGTCAGAAAGCAGGTTCGTTCGTGTCCCAGGAGTCGCTGGACCAGACGGAGAACGTCGACCCGACGCAGCCCGAGGGTGCCCAGGACGACGTCGAGGAGACCACGGACGCCCCGGCGGTCGACGAGGCTGACGAGACGGTCGACGAGGCTGACGAGACGGTCGACGAGGTCGCGTCGGACGACGAGGCCGCCGCGGACGACGAGGAGTCGGACGAGGAGCGCCCGGTCGACGAGGACGGCGACGTCATCGAGGACCCGGTCGCGGAGTTCAAGCGCACGCTGCGCACGCAGCTCGGCGACTGGTACGTCATCCACTCCTACGCGGGCTACGAGAACCGTGTGAAGGCCAACCTGGAGAACCGCATCCAGAGCCTGAACATGGAGGACTACATCTTCCAGATCGAGGTCCCCATGGAGGAGGTGGCCGAGATCAAGAACGCGCAGAAGAAGATCGTCCGACGCGTGCGCATCCCCGGCTACGTCCTCGTCCGCATGGACCTCACCGACGAGTCGTGGGGCGCCGTCCGCCACACGCCCGGTGTCACCGGGTTCGTCGGCCACACCCACCAGCCCGTGCCGCTGACGCTCGACGAGGTCTTCTCGATGCTCGCGCCGATGCTGGCCCCCGCCCCGGAGCCCGGCAAGCCCGCCCAGGCCGCCGCGAAGGCTCCCGTCGAGGTCGACTTCACGGTCGGCGAGTCGGTCACCGTCACGGACGGCCCGTTCGACACGCTGCCCGCCACGATCTCCGAGATCAACGTCGAGAACCAGAAGCTCAAGGTCCTCGTCTCCATCTTCGGCCGGGAGACCCCGGTCGAGCTGTCGTTCAACCAGGTCGCCAAGATCTGACGTACGGGCGGCACGAGCCGCCCCGCGTGAGCGCAGTACTGCAACCGGGTCATCGCCCACGGCGTCGGTCCACGAGAAGAAAGACAGGGAAGAGTCATGCCTCCCAAGAAGAAGGTCTCCGGCCTCATCAAGCTCCAGATCCAGGCCGGTGCGGCGACGCCCGCCCCGCCGATCGGCCCCGCGCTCGGTCAGCACGGCGTCAACATCATGGAGTTCTGCAAGGCCTACAACGCGGCGACCGAGTCGCAGCGCGGCAACGTCATCCCCGTGGAGATCACGGTCTACGAGGACCGTTCGTTCACGTTCGTGACGAAGACCCCGCCGGCCGCGGAGCTCATCAAGAAGGCCGCGGGCGTGCAGAAGGGCTCGGCCACGCCGCACACCGTCAAGGTCGCGAAGATCACCGCCGACCAGGTGCGTGAGATCGCCCAGACCAAGCTCGAGGACCTCAACGCGAACGACCTCGACGCCGCGTCGAAGATCATCGCCGGCACGGCCCGCTCGATGGGCATCACCGTCGAGGGCTGACGACAGACCACGTCTGTCCCGGGCGCCCGAGGCGCCCCGGACGACGTACGAGGCCGGCACGCACCGCGTGCCGGCCTCGGGCACGACGTCGATCCGCACCTCGCGGACGACGGTGGCAGGGTCCGCGCGGACCCGCAGACCACGACTGCAGAAGGAGAAGCAGATGGCAACGCGCAGCAAGGCGTACCGCAACGCCGAGGAGAAGATCGACCGCGAGCGTCTCTACGCGCCGCTCGAGGCGGTCCGTCTCGCCAAGGAGACGTCGACCGTGAAGTACGACGCGACCGTCGAGGTCGTGTTCCGCCTGGGTGTCGACCCGCGCAAGGCGGACCAGATGGTCCGTGGCACGGTCAACCTGCCCCACGGCACGGGCAAGACGGCCCGCGTCATCGTCTTCGCGAACGCCGCGAAGGCGGAGGAGGCCCGTGCGGCCGGTGCCGACGAGGTCGGCGGCGACGACCTCATCGAGAAGGTCGCCGGTGGCTACACCGACTTCGACGCCGCCGTGGCGACGCCGGACCTCATGGGCAAGGTCGGCCGCCTGGGCAAGGTGCTCGGTCCCCGTGGTCTCATGCCGAACCCGAAGACCGGCACCGTGACGATGGACGTGGCGAAGGCCGTGTCGGACATCAAGGGCGGCAAGATCGAGTTCCGCGTCGACAAGCACGCGAACCTGCACTTCATCATCGGCAAGGTCTCGTTCGACGAGAAGGCGCTCGTGGAGAACTACGCGGCGGCCCTCGAAGAGGTCCTGCGTCTCAAGCCGTCGTCCTCGAAGGGCCGCTACATCACCAAGGCCACGCTGACGACGACGATGGGCCCCGGCATCCCGCTGGACCAGTCCAAGACGACGAAGCTGCTGGAGGACGACGCCGCCTGACGGCAGTCCTCCCGCGGGTGGTCCACACCCGCACCACGCACGACGGCGCGGCACCCTGCGAGGGTGCCGCGCCGTCGTCGTCTCAGCGGGAGGACCGGGTCAGCAGGCGCCGAGGTCCTTCCAGACGCCCCACTGCCCGCTCTGCGTCGGGTTCTCGTTCGTCGTCCACCACTTCGCCTCGTAGGTGCGGCCCTGGAGCGAGACGCGGTTGCCGCCCGTGTACACGGCCGACGCGGACCACGCCGGGGCGGTGCAGGTGCCCGGGTCCGTGGGGTCGGTCGGGTCCGTGGGGTCGGTGGGGTCCGTCGGGTCCGTGGGGTCCGTCGGCGTGGTCGGGCCGCTCGCGAGGCGCGAGCCGATGACGGACGCGACCTGGTAGCTGTTCGTCTTGTCCCAGTTGATCGACCAGGTCATGACGCCGCCGATCTTGCCGTACGGCTTCGCGGGCTTGAAGGCGCCGCAGCCGGTGCCGACCTCGAGGCAGTCGACGGCCTTCACGACGTTGGCGAGCGGCTGGTAGCCGCCCCCGGCGGCCTTCTGGACGGCGGGCACGCCGATGCCGACCTGGTCGGGGCGCAGGCCCATCTCGAGCTGGATGCAGGTCAGCGCGGTGAGGAAGTCGACGGTGCCCTGCGAGTAGACCTGCTGGTTGCAGCCCATCATCGAGCCCGAGTTGTAGTACTGGGTGTTGACGATCGTGAGGATGTCCTTGATCGCGAGGGTGAGCTGGTAGTACCCCATGCTCGTCGCCTGGTAGTCGATCGTCTGCGGCGCCATGGTGAGGATGAGGCTCGGGCCGGCCTTCGCGGAGAGCTGGTGCAGCGCGCTCGACATGTAGGTCGCGTTGATGCCGTGCTCGAGGTCGATGTCGACGCCGTCGAAGCCGTACTTCTGCATGAGCCCGTACGCGGTGTCCGCGAAGTTCTTGGCCTCCGTCGCGTTGGAGACGATGACGTTGCCCTTCTCGCCTCCGACGGAGAGCACGACCTTGCGGCCCTGCGAGCGGATCGTCGCGATGTCGGCCTTGAATTGCGCCTCCGTGTAGCCGCCCAGCTCGGCGCTTGAGAGGTTGAACGTGATCCCGCCCGGCGTGCCGGTCAGGTTGTCGGCGAAGGCGACCGCGACGAGGTTGTACGCCTGCGGGATCTCCGACAGGCGCATCGTCACTGAGCCGTTGTCGAAGTTGTGCCAGTAGCCGGTGAGCCACTGCGTGCTGCCCGCGGCCGCGGCGGCGGGTGCAGCGACGGCCGGCGCGGGCGCCGCGGTCGCGGGCGCGGCGGCGAGGGCGCCGCCCGCGGCGACGGTCGCTGCCGCGACGACGGTGGCGAGGGCGCGCAGCGCGCGCCCGGTGCGGCCGCGCGTGCGGCCGGAGAGGACTGTTCTCACGGAAGTGCTCCTCGTGCTCGGGCGGGCCGCGACGTCGCGCCCCGCCGGTCCGCACCCGCGGTGGGTGCAGGGGTCGTCTGCACGCTAGGAGCCCGCGCTGCGCCGCCGCATGAGGGATTCCCCGGCAGTTCCCGGGCCTCGCATACGGGGGAACACCTAGACGGCGACCCCGCCGGACGGCGATCCTGAGCGCGTGGGCGGCGTCGCGCAGACCCGTGGGCGACGGATGTATCAGACGGGCGGCCCGGCCCTCTTGTCCGGGTGGAGGAGTGTCGGCCCGACGCTCCGACTCGCGTGTCGAAGGAGCGAGATGGGACGCAGCCGCACGAGCCAGGAGGGGTGTGACCAGTGACGATGGTTGTCGACCCCACCGGCCCGGCCCTAGAATCAGGCGCTTCCGGGGACCCCCCGCTGATGCCTGACCGGACGAGCGCGCCGAGGACGGTGCCCCCCATGACGAGAACGACCGACGAGGTGGCCGACACCGACGAACCCGGCTTGAGCCTGGGGGACCGGGGTGCGTTCGCGCTCCTCGAGTACCGGGACGGTCGCCCCCACGCGCTCGGCGAGTTCGTCCGCGAGGCGACGCCGCTGCTGTGGCACACGGTGCGCGCCCAGGGCGTCGAGCGCGAGCAGGCCGACGACATCGTCCAGACCGTGTGGGTCGCCCTCGTGCGCAACGCGATGACGATCAAGGAGCCGCACGCGGTCCTGAAGTGGCTGCTCATCACGGCCAAGCGCGCCGCGTGGGAGGCCGTGCGCAAGCACCGGGACGAGGCGAAGCGCCGCACCGAGCTCCCCGACGACACGGACGAGGGCGTGCCGGAGCTGCCCTCGGGAGACCCGACGCCTGACGTCGAGGTGCTCCGCAACGAGCGCGACCGCACGCTGTGGGCCGCGCTGGACCAGCTGCCGGACCGCTGCCGGCGGCTCCTGCGGCTCGTGTCGCTCGCCGACCGACCCGACTACAAGGCCATCTCGGCCGCGACCGGCATGCCCGTCGGGAGCATCGGCTCCACGCGCGGCCGCTGCCTCGCCAAGCTGCGCGACATCATCGACGACCAGGGGGAATCGTGGGAAGCATCATGAGCACCGAGCCGACGCACAGCCCCGACGAGCCGCTCGACGCCGTCGACCTCGCGCTGCTCGCGGAGCTGGCGCGCATCGCCGAGGAGATCGACCCCGTGCCCGACGGCCTCGTGGAGCGGTCGCTGTTCGCGATCACCCTCGCGGGTCTCGAGGCCGAGGTCATGGAGCTGGAGTACGTCCAGGTCCCGGAGATGTCCGTGCGGGGCGACGCACCTCCCGTCGAGGCGCGCACCATCACGTTCACGTCCGAGTCCGTCACGGTCATGATCTCGCTCTCGCCGACCGACGACGGCCGCATCCGCATCGACGGCTGGGCCGCCCCGGCGACGGCGCTGCGCGTCGAGCTGCACCGCCCCGGCACCGTGAGCGAGACCACGAGCGACGACGACGGCCGCTTCGTCTTCGACGCCGTGGACCGCGGCCCGGCGAGCCTCGTCGTGCGCCGTGCCGACGGTGCCGGCGGCGCCGTGAGCACCCCGGTCATCGAGCTGTAGCCGTCGTCGTGCCGCGGGCGACCTCTCGCCCGCGGCACGACGACGTCCCGACCCCCCATTCCTTCCGCGCCCCCGCGCGCGAGCCGCTGTCCGTCGACGACGACGCCCGCGGCACCGACTGAACGTCATCCCTCGAGGAGGAGCACGTGAGCGAGACCCCAGACCAGCCCACCGAACCGACGCCGGAGGGCGGTCGGTACTACGGCGACCGTCCGAGCCGGCTGCAGTGGCGCACCCGGACCATCGACCCCGTCTCGGCGCCTCGTCGCGCGGGGAAGCCGTCTCCCCACCCGACCTGGTACGTCGGTGACCGGATCCTCGTCCCGGAGTCCCCGTTCGACCGTGAGGGAAACCGCTCGCTCCGGTGGCTCGAGGCTGCCGCGGAGCAACGTGGCCTCCGGGTCGACGTCCAGGAGGAGAGCCTCCACGACGCGGAGCTGGTGCGCCGCGCTGGACTGGACGGGGAGACGACGGCGGACCTTCTTCGCGTCTTCGGATACTCGGTCCGCTTGACGTACCGGGACGATCGCCAGGGCGAGCTACCCGACGCGTGGTCGCTGATCGAGGAGCTCCAGGGCAGGCTCTGCCCTGACGACAGGTGCAGCCCTCGCCTCGCGTTGGACCACATGATCGCGCCGTCGCCCTTCATCGGTGGCCAGCCGTACGTGCAGCCCTTCCCCTACACGCAGGGGCTGCCGTACACCCAGGGTCTGCCGTACACGCAGGGTCTGCCGTACACGCAGGGCCTGCCGTACACGCAGGGTCTGCCCTACACCCAGGGCCTGCCCTTCGCGGGTACGGCCGAGTACGCGGCGGCGGGGTCCGGGGGGCGTACACCGGTCAACTGGGTCGGTCCCGTCCCGCGGCGCGCACTCGGCCCGTCGGACGACCGCTTCGTCGGCTCCGACGGGACCCGTCGCCCCGTGGTCGCCGTCCTCGACACCGGTGTCGGAGCACACCCCTGGTTCGACAAGGACCTGGAGCGCCGTGGGCAGATCGTGGACCGCGAGCCGATGCTGCTCGGCGAGCCGCTCTCCGTGCTGCCGGAGACCGAGTACGCCTACGAGGACCCGGAGATCGGAGGCGTCTCGGTCGCGCCCCTGACCGGGCCGCTGGACCCGGTCGCGGGCCACGGGACGTTCATCGCGGGGCTCGTGCACCAGAAGTGCCCCGACGCGGTGATCCTCGCGCCGCGGCTCTACGGGGGGTCGGGGGTCGTCCCCGAGCGTGAGCTCCTGCGGTCGCTCCGCCGCCTGCTTCTCTGGCACGTGCTGGGGCTCGTCGGCCGACCGGACTACGCGCCCGTCGACGTGGTCGTCCTCTCGCTGGGCTACTACCACGAGCGCCCGGAGGACGCGGCGTTCGACGCCCCGTTCGGGGCCCTGCTGAGGGCATTGCGGCGCTACGGTGTCCTGGTCGTCGTGTCCTCCGGCAACGACGGGCAGACCCGCCCGAGCTACCCTGCCGCCTTCGCTCCCCGCCTCGACCGCAAGCAGGTGCCGCCGGTGCCGCTGCCCGGCGAGAAGCTGCTCCGGGACGAGCCGCCCGTCCTGACCGTCGGCGCGACCAACCCTGACGGGACGGTGGCGCTCTTCAGCAACGACGGTCCGTGGGTCACCTGCACGCGACCCGGTGCCTCGCTCGTGTCCACCGCTCCGACGACGATCGACGGCGCCGTGGCACCGTCGCGCTCGGTCGACGAGCTCTGGGGGCCCGGCCGCCGGGCGACGATCGACCCGGAGGGCTTCCAGGGAGGGTTCGCGACATGGAGCGGTACGTCGTTCGCCGCGCCGGTCCTGGCCGGGGAGCTCGCGTCGCATCTGCTCGACGCCGCGTCGGGACGACCGGACCCGGACCCGCATCTCTCCGCACCGGGCGCCGGAGACCCTGCGCGGTGCGCCTGGTTGTGGGGTGCCATTACCCTGTCGACGGGACTGGTCCCGACCGAGGAGCAACCGACGGGGTGAGGGTGACGTGGCCGGTGAGAGCGTTCTGAGAGACCGCCTCGCCGTCGCGGCCGCGCTCAACGCCCAGGGGCGGTTCGCGGTCGCGGCACGCCACTACCGAGCGCTCCTGCGCGAGGCCGCGGGCGACGCTCCGGACGTCTACGTCCAGGTGCGCTCGCTCGTCGGCCTCGCGCAGTGCGTCGCCGAGCACTCGGGGAGCATCGAGGAGGCCCTCGGGTATCTGTCGACCGCCGAGTCGGTCTCCGGCGCGCAGGCGCCGGGTCTGCTCGTGCTCGTGCACGGACAGCGTGGCCTGCTGCTCCACCGTGCGGGCCGAGCGGTCGAGGCGGTGCGTGCCATGGACCGCGGACTGACGGGGGTGGTCGACCTGAGCGCGCCCGAGGTCCCCGTCCTCCTGCTCAACCGCGGATCGCTCCGGCTCGAGCTCGGTGACATCCCGGGAGCCACGGACGACCTCTCGCGTGCCGTGGACCTGGCGCTGGCGCGTGACGACGTCCTGGTCGCCTCGAAGGCACGCCACAACCTCGGGTACGCCGAGTACCTGCACGGAGACCTCCCCGCCGCGCTGAGGGCGATGGACGAGGCGGCGGTGGAGGCGCCGGAACGGCACGCCGCGGTCGGGTTGATCGATCGGGCGCAGGTCCTGCTCGACGCCGGGCTCCTCACGGAGGCGGACGACGCACTCCGTGAGGCACGAGAGCATCTCGTGCGCTACCGCATGGTGCGTGACCTCGCGGAGGTGGATCTCGTGCGGTCGCGGGTCGTGCTCGGCCTGCGCCGGTACGCCGACGCCCGTCGGCTCGCGCGCTCGGCCTCGCGCCGGTTCGACCAGCTCGGAAACGCCCCGTGGATGCTGCGCGCCCGCGTCGCGGAGCTGCAGGCGGCGCTCACGGAGCACCGCGCGGACGACGTGACACCGACGACGGCACGGCGGCACGCGACCTGGGCGCTCGACCTCGCGCGCGAGGGCGGCGCGCTCGGCACCGTCGCGGGCCTTGGCGTGACGATCCCTGCTCGGCTCCTCGCCGCCGAGTGGCTCGTGTCCTCGGGCGACGTCCCGGCCGCCCAGGACGTTCTCGCGGAGGTCCCCGCGCGACTCGACCGCGCCCCGCTTCCCGTGCGGCTGCAGCACGAGGCCGTCCTCGCCCAGCTCGCGTTCGTGGCCGGGGACCGTCGCGGCGGTGTGCGGGCGGTGCGTCGCGGGCAGTCGGCCCTCGCCGAGCACCGCGCGCGGCTCGGCTCCGTCGATGCCGTGACGGCGTCTGCGGTGCACGGGGTCCGGCTCGGCAACGTCGACGTCGAGGCGGCGCTGAGGACGCGGCGACCGGGAACCATCTTCGACGCGGTCGAGCGCGGCCGTGCGGCGTTCGCGGGCACGGGCCGCGTGCGACCGCCGTCGGACCCGGTCCTCGCGGACCTCCTCGCCGCAGCACGTCGCGAGGTCGAGGTGGCACGTGCTCTCGGAGCTCCCTCGGACCCGGCACACCTCGCTCGACGACAGGACCACCTGCGAGCGGCGCGTCGGTTGCAGGACGACGCGCGACGGCGCGCGTGGCAGCACGGGGGAGGTGCCACGACCCCGGTCGCTGCGACGGAGCGCCGGCTGCGCGCAGCGCTCGGCGCCTCCGGGTCGGCGGCGGTCGTCGCCGACCTGGTGCTCGACGGCGACGACGTGCTCGCGGTCCGCGTCTCCGCAGAGCGGACGCGGCTCGTGCGGCTCGCGTCGCGCACGGCGGTCTCGGAGCATGTGCGCCGCGCCCGGGCCGACTTCGCGGTGCTCTCGAACGTGCTCATCCCCGTCCCGATGCGGGAGGCGGCGGTCGGGTCGCTCACGCGTACGCTCGCCGCGCTCGACGACGCCCTGGTCGTCCCCCTGGAGGCCGAGGGCGACCTGCACCTCGCCGCACGCGACCTCCTGCTCGCGCTCCCGTGGGCCTCGTTGCCCTCACGGCGGGGCCGGCGGACGTGGGCGAACTCCTGGGTCGACCTGCGCTGTGGGGAGCCCGTCCGCCGAGCGGACGACGCGCTCGTCGTCGCCGGCCCGGGGCTACGGTTCTCGGGCGCCGAGGCCAAGCTCGTCGCGTCAGTGTGGGAGGGTGCCGAGGCACTCGCGGGAGAGGGCGCCACGTGCGGGGCCGTGGTCGAGGGGCTCCGGTCGGCGGGGGTCGTGCACCTCGCTGCGCACGGGACGCACGAGACCGACAACCCGCTCTTCTCCTCGCTGCGCCTCGCCGACGGCCCGCTGTTCGCGCACGAGCTCGACGGCATCGACCTGCACGGCGTGGTGGTCGTCCTGTCGGCGTGCGAGGTGGGGCTCTCGACGCCGCGCATCGGCGGCGAGTCGCTCGGCCTGACGAGCGTCCTGCTGCGGCTCGGCGCGCGCGCCGTGATCGCGAGCGTGGCCCCGCTGCGCGACGACGTCGCCGCGCGCGTCATGCCGTCGCTCCACGCCGAGCTGCGCGACGGCGCCATGCCCGGGACGGCGCTCGCTCGTGCGATCGCCGACGAGCCCGAGCCTGTCCCGCTCGTCTGCTTCGGCCCGCTCGTCCTCTGAAGTCACCGTGTAACAACCTCCCGGACTCCGAGACGACCGTGGACCTGGCGCACGTTTCGTCGATAGCGTCGGGACAGTCGCATCTGCGGCATCTATCCGTTCTTCCTGGGGGAATGATGAAGCGTTCGCTTGCTCGTCTCACGACCGTCCTGATGGCCTCGGCGCTGCTGACCGGCGGTCTCGCGACCGGGGCGTCGGCGCTCGGCGAGCTCCCGACGCCGTACAGCACGCCGCTGCAGAAGTCGGCGACCGGTGTGCTCCCGACGCCGTACAGCACGCCGCTGCAGAAGTCGGCGACCGGTGTGCTGCCGACGCCGTACAGCACGCCGCTGAAGAAGTCGGCGACCGGTGTCCTGCCGACGCCGTACGGTCAGCCGCACGACTGGACGCTGGCGGCGGGTATCCTGCCCACGCCGTACACGCAGCCGCACGTGCAGAAGCCTGCGGGTCGCGGCTTCGCGCCCGTCGCGGTCTGACGTGTTCCCGAGGCCCCCGGCGCGCCGCGCGCCGGGGGCCTCGTCGCGCGTCTGTCGCGTGCCGCGGTTTGGAGCACCCGCCGTCGTCCCGTACGATGGGCGTGTACCCAAGACCGCCGGTCGTCCGACGCTGCCCGCAGACTCCGTCTGCAGGACGTGACGGATCGAAGTCCCACCACGAGGTGGAGGCCAGCGCAGGTAGCGAATCGACGACGTCCGCCCGGCCCCGCCGTGCGTGCGACTGCGAGCCCCGCGCCTGCGCGGGGCTCTTTCTCGTTCCGGGACGGACGCCGGTGGTACCACCACCGGAAGGATTGCCATGGCGAGGCCGGACAAGGCAGCCGCAGTCGCCGAGATCTCGGACAAGTTCCGCGACTCGAACGCTGCCGTGCTGACCGAGTACCGCGGGCTCACCGTCGCGCAGCTCAAGCAGCTGCGTCGGTCGCTCAGCGGCAACGCAACCTACGCCGTGGTGAAGAACACGCTGACCGCTATCGCGGCCAAGGAGGCCGGTGTCGAGGGACTCGACGCCGACCTGCAGGGCCCGTCGGCAATCGCCTTCGTCACCGGGGACCCGGTCGAGGCTGCCAAGGGTCTGCGTGACTTCGCCAAGGCGAACCCCGCGCTGGTCATCAAGGGTGGTGTCCTCGACGGGCGCCCCCTGACCGCCGCGGAGGTCACGAAGCTCGCGGACCTCGAGTCCCGCGAGGTCCTGCTGGCCAAGGCGGCCGGCGCGATGAAGGCCAAGCTCTTCCAGGCTGCCTACGTCTTCACCGCGAACACCGCCCAGGCCGCCCGCGTCATCGATGCCCTGCGTCAGAAGCAGGAATCGGAGGGCGCTGCCGCCTGATCCCGCGCCCGGGGCTCGCCCCGGTCTCGTGATCCACGCAGCGCAAGCACACACCCCGCTTCTGGCAGGCCCGCACCGGGCCGCTGCCGAGCACCGACCGAAAGGAACGCCATCATGGCGAAGCTCAGCACCGACGAGCTCATCGAGCAGTTCAAGGAGCTCACCCTCATCGAGCTCAACGAGTTCGTGAAGGCCTTCGAGGAGACCTTCGAGGTCACCGCCGCCGCCCCCGCCGCCGTCGCGGTCGCCGCCCCCGCGGGTGGCTCGGGCGACGCCCCGGCCGAGGAGGAGAAGGACGAGTTCGACGTCATCCTCGAGGCTGCCGGCGACAAGAAGATCCAGGTCATCAAGGAGGTGCGCGCGCTCACGTCCCTCGGCCTGAAGGAGGCCAAGGACCTCGTGGACGGTGCCCCGAAGCCGGTCCTGGAGGGCGCGAACAAGGAGACGGCCGAGAAGGCCAAGGCTGCCCTCGAGGGCGCCGGCGCCACGGTCACCCTCAAGTGATCTCGCCGGTCCCGTCCTGACGGGACCGGTCAGCACGCCGCACGACGGCGTGGGTGGGCCGGGGAGCGCGGTGCAGACGTGGACGTGCACGTCGTCGGGCACCCGGGCGGGCGCACCGGCTTCACGGAACGGCCACGAGTGTGCCACCATGTGCGGGTCGACGACGCAGGACAGCGAGGTCGACGGCAGCAGGTTCGCGACCCGCGAGACGGGTCGGAGGCGGGCGACGAGGCCCGCACGAGTACCGGCGGGGCGCGCAGGCGTCTGGGGCCGGGCGGGGGAGTGCGCCCCGGGGTTGTGTGGCGACGCCTTCTTGGGGTATGCTCACGCTTTGCGCTGTCCTGTGCCCCCGATCTCAGATACCCCCGACCCCCTCGTCGACGTACGTGCGCGTCCGCGAGGTGTCGTGGCGGCGGTGATCGTGTCCAGCCCGGCGGTGCAGCGTTCTTTCGATCTGCAGGGAAGGACCCCTCTTGGCTGCCTCGCGCACCCCTTCTGCTCCGACCGCCGACGCCATCGCGAACCGCACCGCATCGCGTCGCCTCTCCTTCGCCAAGATCTACGAGCCCCTCGAGGTCCCCGACCTGCTGGGCCTCCAGACCGAGAGCTTCGACTGGCTCCTCGGCAACGAGGCGTGGCAGGCGCGTGTCGCCGCCGCGGCCGCGGCCGGCCGCCAGGACGTGCCCTCGACGTCGGGTCTCGAGGAGATCTTCGAGGAGATCTCCCCGATCGAGGACTTCGGGTCCTCGATGTCGCTGTCGTTCTCCAACCACCGTTTCGAGCCGCCGAAGTACACGGCCGACGAGTGCAAGGAGAAGGACTTCACGTACGCCGCGCCCCTCTTCGTCACCGCGGAGTTCGTCAACTACAACACCGGTGAGATCAAGAGCCAGACGGTCTTCATGGGCGACTTCCCGCTCATGACCGAGCGCGGCACCTTCATCATCAACGGCACCGAGCGCGTCGTCGTCTCCCAGCTCGTCCGCTCGCCCGGCGTCTACTTCGAGCGCGCGGCCGACAAGACGAGCGACAAGGACATCTTCTCCGCGAAGATCATCCCCTCGCGCGGCGCCTGGCTCGAGTTCGAGATCGACAAGCGCGACGCCGTCGGCGTGCGCGTCGACCGCAAGCGCAAGCAGTCCGTCACGGTGCTGCTCAAGGCGCTCGGTCTGACCGAGTCGGAGATCCGCGAGCAGTTCGCCGACTTCCCGTCGGTGCTCGACACGCTCGAGAAGGACCACGTCCACACCCAGGACGAGGCCCTCGTCGACCTGTACCGCAAGATCCGCCCGGGCGAGCCGCCGACCGTCGAGGCCGGCCGCGCGCTGCTCGAGAACTTCTACTTCAACCCCAAGCGCTACGACATGGCGAAGGTCGGGCGCTACAAGGCGAACAAGAAGCTCGGCATCGACGCGCCGCTCACGGACTCCACGCTCTCCGTCTCGGACGTCGTCGCGACGATCAAGTACCTCGCGGCCCTGCACGCCGACCACGCGTCCATCCCGGGCACCCGGAACGGCGAGGCCGTCGAGGTGCGCGTCGAGACGGACGACATCGACCACTTCGGCAACCGTCGCATCCGCGCCGTCGGCGAGCTCATCCAGAACCAGGTCCGCACGGGCCTGTCCCGGATGGAGCGCGTCGTGCGCGAGCGCATGACGACGCAGGACGTCGAGGCGATCACGCCGCAGACGCTCATCAACATCCGCCCGGTCGTGGCGTCCATCCGCGAGTTCTTCGGCACGTCGCAGCTCTCGCAGTTCATGGACCAGAACAACCCGCTCGCGGGCCTGACGCACAAGCGTCGTCTCTCGGCCCTCGGCCCGGGTGGTCTGTCGCGCGACCGCGCCGGCATGGAGGTCCGTGACGTCCACCCGTCGCACTACGGCCGCATGTGCCCGATCGAGACCCCTGAAGGCCCGAACATCGGTCTGATCGGCTCGCTCGCGTCGTACGGGCGCATCAACCCGTTCGGCTTCATCGAGACGCCGTACCGCAAGGTCGAGGCGGGCAAGGTCACCGACGAGGTCGTCTACCTCACGGCCGACGACGAGGACCGCCACGTCATCGCGCAGGCGAACCAGGTGCTCAACGTCGACGGCTCCTTCGCGGACGAGCGCGTGCTCGTGCGCACCAAGGGCGGCGAGGTCGAGATCGTGCCCGGCGCGCAGGTGGACTACATGGACGTCTCGCCGCGCCAGATGGTGTCGGTCGCGACCGCGCTCATCCCGTTCCTCGAGCACGACGACGCCAACCGCGCCCTCATGGGCGCCAACATGCAGCGCCAGGCCGTGCCGCTGGTCCGTTCCGAGGCCCCGCTCGTCGGGACCGGCATGGAGTGGCGCGCGGCGGTCGACGCGGGCGACGTCGTCGTCGCGACGAAGCCCGGTGTCGTCACCGAGGTCTCGGCCGACCTCGTGCTCGTCGCGAACGACGACGGCACGACCGGCAGCTACCGCATCGCGAAGTTCCGCCGCTCCAACCAGGGCACGAGCTACAACCAGCGCGTGCTCGTCGACGAGGGCCAGCGCATCGAGCCCGGCTCCGTCCTCGCGGACGGCCCGGCGACGGACGAGGGCGAGCTCGCGCTCGGCCGCAACCTGCTCGTGGCGTTCATGTCGTGGGAGGGCCACAACTACGAGGACGCGATCATCCTCAGCCAGCGTCTCGTGCAGGACGACGTGCTCTCCTCGATCCACATCGAGGAGCACGAGGTCGACGCGCGCGACACCAAGCTCGGCCCCGAGGAGATCACGCGGGACATCCCGAACGTCTCCGAGGACGTCCTCGCGGACCTCGACGAGCGCGGCATCATCCGCATCGGTGCCGAGGTCGGCGCGGGCGACGTCCTGGTCGGCAAGGTCACCCCGAAGGGCGAGACCGAGCTGACCCCGGAGGAGCGCCTGCTCCGCGCGATCTTCGGCGAGAAGGCGCGCGAGGTGCGCGACACGTCCCTCAAGGTGCCCCACGGCGAGTCCGGCACGGTCATCGGCGTGCGCGAGTTCAACCGCGAGGACGGCGACGAGCTGCCCGCGGGCGTGAACCAGCTCGTGCGCGTCTACATCGCGCAGCGCCGCAAGATCACGGACGGCGACAAGCTCGCCGGCCGTCACGGCAACAAGGGCGTCATCTCCAAGATCCTGCCCGTCGAGGACATGCCGTTCCTCGCGGACGGGACGCCGGTCGACGTCGTCCTCAACCCGCTGGGCGTCCCCGGTCGTATGAACGTCGGCCAGGTCCTCGAGACGCACCTCGGGTGGGTCGCGAAGCAGGGCTGGGACATCTCGCTGGCCGAGGGCAAGGACCTCTCCTGGCGGGAGAACGTCCCGGAGATCGCCGCGACGTCCGAGCCCGGTCGCCCCGTGGCGACCCCGGTGTTCGACGGCGTCCACGAGGACGCGCTCACGGGCCTGCTCTCGACGACGATCCCGAACCGCGACGGCGACCGCATGGTCGGCGCCGACGGCAAGGCGCGCCTCTTCGACGGCCGCTCCGGCGAGCCGTTCCCCGAGGCCGTGTCGGTGGGCTACATGTACATCCTCAAGCTGCACCACCTGGTCGACGACAAGATCCACGCGCGCTCGACCGGACCGTACTCGATGATCACGCAGCAGCCGCTGGGTGGTAAGGCGCAGTTCGGTGGACAGCGCTTCGGCGAGATGGAGGTGTGGGCCCTCGAGGCGTACGGCGCGGCCTACACGCTCCAGGAGCTCCTCACCATCAAGTCGGACGACGTCCCCGGCCGCGTCAAGGTCTACGAGGCGATCGTCAAGGGCGAGAACATCCCCGACTCGGGCATCCCGGAGTCCTTCAAGGTCCTCCTCAAGGAGATGCAGTCGCTGTGCCTGAACGTCGAGGTGCTCTCGAGCGACGGCGTGTCCATCGAGATGCGGGAGTCGGACGACGACGTGTACCGCGCAGCAGAAGAGCTCGGCATCGACCTGTCGCGCCGCCCCAACGCGGCGTCCAGCGTCGACGAGATCTGATCTCGGGCAGGCGGGAGCGGGTCACCCCGCTCCCGCCGACGACCCCCACACCAACCGTCTTTATGGCGTCGGCACCGGCCCCGGCCGGTCCCGGCAGACGAAGGAAGTAGGACAACTTGCTCGACGTCAACGTCTTCGACGAGCTGCGCATCGGCCTGGCCACGGCCGACGACATCCGTGCGTGGTCGCACGGAGAGGTGAAGAAGCCCGAGACCATCAACTACCGCACCCTCAAGCCCGAGAAGGACGGACTCTTCTGCGAGAAGATCTTCGGCCCCACCCGGGACTGGGAGTGCTACTGCGGCAAGTACAAGCGCGTGCGCTTCAAGGGCATCATCTGCGAGCGCTGCGGCGTCGAGGTGACGCGCTCGAAGGTGCGTCGTGAGCGCATGGGCCACATCGAGCTCGCCGCGCCCGTCACGCACATCTGGTTCTTCAAGGGTGTGCCCTCGCGCCTCGGCTACCTGCTCGACCTCGCCCCGAAGGACCTGGAGAAGGTCATCTACTTCGCGGCGTACATGATCACGTCGGTCGACGACGAGGGTCGTCAGGAAGACCTCCCCAACCTCCAGAACGAGATCGACCTGGAGAAGAAGGAGATCGCGGACGCTCGCGACAACGACATCAACTCGCGTGCCCAGAAGCTCGAGGCCGACCTGGCCGAGCTCGAGGCCGAGGGTGCCAAGGCCGACGCGCGCCGCAAGGTCCGCGACTCGGCCGAGCGCGAGATGGCGCAGATCCGCAAGCGCGCGGACGCCCAGCTCGACCGCCTCGACCAGGTGTGGGACCGCTTCAAGAACCTCAAGGTCGCCGACCTCGAGGGCGACGAGATGCTCTACCGCGCCCTCCAGGACCGCTACGGCACCTACTTCGAGGGCTCGATGGGCGCCGCGGCGATCCAGAAGCGTCTCCAGGACTTCGACCTGGAGGCGGAGGCCGAGTCCCTGCGCGAGACCATCCGCTCGGGCAAGGGGCAGCGCAAGACGCGTGCCCTCAAGCGCCTCAAGGTCGTCAACGCGTTCCTCACGACGACGAACTCGCCCACCGGTATGGTGCTCGACGCCGTCCCGGTCATCCCGCCGGACCTGCGCCCGATGGTGCAGCTCGACGGTGGCCGCTTCGCGACGAGCGACCTGAACGACCTGTACCGCCGCGTGATCAACCGGAACAACCGCCTCAAGCGCCTGCTCGACCTGGGCGCCCCGGAGATCATCGTCAACAACGAGAAGCGGATGCTCCAGGAGGCCGTGGACTCGCTGTTCGACAACGGCCGTCGTGGTCGTCCGGTCACGGGCCCGGGCAACCGCCCGCTGAAGTCCATCTCGGACATGCTCAAGGGCAAGCAGGGTCGTTTCCGTCAGAACCTGCTCGGCAAGCGCGTCGACTACTCGGGCCGTTCGGTCATCGTCGTCGGCCCGCAGCTCAAGCTGCACCAGTGCGGCCTCCCGAAGCAGATGGCGCTCGAGCTGTTCAAGCCGTTCGTCATGAAGCGGCTCGTGGACCTCAACCACGCGCAGAACATCAAGAGCGCCAAGCGCATGGTCGAGCGTGCTCGCCCGGTCGTGTGGGACGTGCTCGAAGAGGTCATCACCGAGCACCCCGTGCTGCTCAACCGTGCGCCGACGCTGCACCGCCTGGGCATCCAGGCGTTCGAGCCGCAGCTCGTCGAGGGCAAGGCGATCCACCTGCACCCGCTCGTGTGCGCCGCGTTCAACGCGGACTTCGACGGTGACCAGATGGCCGTCCACCTGCCCCTGAGCGCGGAGGCGCAGGCCGAGGCCCGCATCCTCATGCTCTCGAGCAACAACATCCTCAAGCCGTCGGACGGTCGTCCGGTGACCATGCCCTCGCAGGACATGATCATCGGCCTGTACCACCTGACGAGCGACCGCAAGGGTGCCGAGGGCGAGGGTCGTGCGTTCGGCTCGGTCGCCGAGGCGATCATGGCGTTCGACCAGGGCACCCTGGACCTGAACGCCGAGGTGAAGATCCGCACGACGGACCTCGTCCCGCCGGTCTCCGGCTTCGAGGCTCCCGAGGGCTGGGAGGAGGGTCAGCCGATCCTCTTCGACACCACGCTCGGTCGCGCGCTGTTCAACGAGACGCTCCCCGTCGACTACCCGTACGTGAACTCGGTGGTCGACAAGAAGCGCCTCTCGGCGATCGTCAACGAGCTCGCGGAGCGCTACCCGAAGGTCGAGGTCGCGGCGTCGCTCGACGCGCTGAAGGCCGCCGGCTTCCGCTGGGCGACCCGCTCGGGCGTCACGATCGCGATCTCCGACGTCGCCACCCCGGCGGCGAAGGCGGAGATCCTCGAGCAGCACGAGGAGCGTGCGCTCAAGGTCCAGCAGCAGTACGACCGTGGTCTCATCACGGACGACGAGCGTCGTCAGGAGCTCATCGAGATCTGGACCCAGGCGACGGACAAGGTCGCCTCCGTCATGCGCGAGAACCTCGAGGCGAACGACCGCAACACCGTGTACCGCATGGTCGGCTCGGGTGCCCGTGGTAACTGGATGCAGGTCCGTCAGATCGCCGGTATGCGCGGTCTCGTGGCGAACCCGAAGGGCGAGATCATCCCGCGCCCGATCAAGTCCAACTACCGCGAGGGCCTGTCCGTCCTCGAGTACTTCATCGCGACGCACGGTGCCCGCAAGGGTCTGGCGGACACCGCGCTGCGGACCGCCGACTCGGGCTACCTCACGCGTCGTCTCGTGGACGTGTCGCAGGACGTCATCGTCCGCGAGGAGGACTGCGGCACCGAGCGCGGCCTGACCCTGCCGATCGCGGAGGAGCTCGGGGGCATCCTCGTGCGTCACCCGAAGGTGGAGACGAGCGTCTACTCGCGCACCCTGGCGGCCGACCTGGTCGACCCCGACGGGAACGTCGTCGGCAAGGCCGGCGACGACGCGGGCGACGTCCTCATCGACGCCGCGGTGGCCGCGGGCGTGCGCGAGGCCAAGGTGCGCTCGGTCCTCACGTGCGAGTCGCGCGTCGGCACGTGCGCCAAGTGCTACGGGCGCTCGCTCGCCACGGGCAAGCTCGTCGACATCGGCGAGGCGGTCGGCATCATCGCCGCCCAGTCGATCGGTGAGCCGGGCACCCAGCTGACGATGCGTACCTTCCACACGGGTGGTGTGGCCTCCGCGGACGACATCACGCAGGGTCTGCCGCGTGTCACGGAGCTCTTCGAGGCCCGCACCCCCAAGGGTGAGGCGCCCATCGCGGAGTTCTCGGGCCGCATCGCGATCGACGACTCGGAGCGCTCGCGCCGTCTGGTCCTCACGCCCGACGACGGCTCGGAGGAGATCGCGTACCCGGTGACCAAGCGTGCCCGCCTGCTCGTGCAGGACGGCGACCACGTGAACGTCGGCACGCAGCTCGTCCAGGGTGCGGTGGACCCCAAGAAGGTCCTGCGCATCCTCGGCCCGCGCGCCACGCAGAAGCACCTGGTGGACGAGGTCCAGGAGGTCTACCGCTCGCAGGGCGTGGACATCCACGACAAGCACATCGAGGTCATCGTGCGGCAGATGCTGCGTCGCGTGACCGTGCTCGACTCGGGCGACTCGCACCTCCTGCCGGGCGAGCTCGCCGAGCGCGGCCGCTTCGAGGACGCGAACCGTCGCGCGGTGGCGGAGGGTGGCCAGCCGGCCTCCGGCCGTCCCGAGCTGATGGGCATCACGAAGGCGTCGCTCGCGACGGACTCGTGGCTGTCGGCGGCCTCCTTCCAGGAGACGACGCGCGTGCTCACCGAGGCGTCGATGAGCGGTCGTCGCGACCCGCTCCTCGGCCTCAAGGAGAACGTCATCATCGGTAAGCTCATCCCGGCCGGTACCGGTCTGCCCCGGTACACCAAGGTCCAGGTCGAGCCGACCGAGCAGGCCAAGACGGAGCTCTACCCGAGCTTCGGCTACGACGAGATCGACTTCCCGGCGCTCGGCATGGGCTCCGGCGAGGCGATCCCGCTCGAGGACCTGGACTTCGGCGACTACCGCTGACGTTCCTCGACAGCCGGACGGGTGCCCGACGGCGTCCCGCACCTCGGGTGCGGGCGCCGCGTGGCACCCGTTCGGCGTCCCGGGGGAGCGCACCGCCCACCGACGGCGGGCGGTGACCTGCTCCTTTGACTACCTGCCGGGCGGCAGGTAACCTGGTAAACCGTGCCCGCGCCGTCGGGCCCTCCGTGATGTCCCTGGCGGGGCGGTGTCAGCGAGCGATCGCTCCCACCTCCGCGCAGCGGGCTCCGGACGGGCCGATGTGAGTGCCCGGGCACTCCGGATCCCGGTCCATGCGGCGCCTTCGTGCCCGCGGGCGGGGGACGGACCATCGAGCCGGTGGTAGGTGGCTGCTGCAGCGTGTCTCGCGCTGCGGGTGCCTCGTGCGATCGGCTCCAGCAGCCAGCACGACCACCATCGGGGATAGCCCCGGTAGCTCGAGAAGACACGGAGACGTAGTGCCTACGATCCAGCAGCTCGTCCGCAAGGGGCGGACCTCGAAGGTGGGGAAGTCGAAGACCCCCGCCCTCAAGGGCTCCCCGCAGCGGCGCGGTGTGTGCACGCGCGTGTACACCACCACCCCGAAGAAGCCGAACTCCGCGCTGCGCAAGGTCGCTCGCGTGAAGCTCTCCTCCCAGGTCGAGGTCACGGCCTACATCCCCGGCGTCGGCCACAACCTCCAGGAGCACTCCATCGTGCTCGTGCGCGGCGGTCGTGTGAAGGACCTCCCGGGTGTGCGCTACAAGATCGTGCGCGGCGCGCTCGACACGCAGGGCGTGAAGAACCGCAAGCAGGCCCGCAGCCGCTACGGCGCCAAGAAGGAGAAGAGCTGATGCCTCGCAAGGGCCCGGCCCCGAAGCGGCCGCTCATCGTCGACCCCGTCTACGGGTCGCCCGTCGTCACGCAGCTCATCAACAAGGTGCTGCTCGACGGCAAGAAGTCCACCGCCGAGTCGATCGTCTACGGCGCCCTCGAGGGCGTCCGGGCGAAGACCGACGGCGACCCGGTCGTCGTCCTCAAGCGTGCGCTCGAGAACGTCCGCCCCGCGCTCGAGGTCCGCTCGCGCCGCGTCGGTGGTGCGACCTACCAGGTCCCCGTCGAGGTGCGTCCCGCGCGTGCCACGACGCTCGCGCTGCGCTGGCTCACGGACTACTCGCGCGCGCGTCGTGAGAAGTCGATGACGGAGCGCCTCATGAACGAGATCCTCGACGCGAGCAACGGCCTCGGCGCCGCGGTCAAGCGTCGCGAGGACATGCACAAGATGGCGGAGTCCAACAAGGCCTTCGCCCACTACCGCTGGTAGTCCGCCCGACCGGCCTCGGGGACCTCACGGTCCCCGGGGCCGTCGGCGGGTCTCCGGCCGGCCACCCCGGTCCGAGCAGCGCCCCCGACTCAACCCACCTAGCGAGGGAAACAGACCGTGGCACTTGACGTGCTGACCGACCTGAACAAGGTCCGCAACATCGGCATCATGGCCCACATCGATGCCGGGAAGACCACGACCACCGAGCGCATCCTGTTCTACACGGGTGTGAACTACAAGATCGGTGAGACGCACGACGGCGCGTCGACGATGGACTGGATGGAGCAGGAGCAGGAGCGCGGCATCACGATCACGTCGGCCGCGACGACCTGCTACTGGAAGAACAACCAGATCAACATCATCGACACGCCCGGCCACGTCGACTTCACGGTCGAGGTCGAGCGCTCCCTGCGCGTGCTCGACGGCGCCGTCGCCGTCTTCGACGGCAAGGAGGGCGTGGAGCCGCAGTCGGAGACGGTGTGGCGCCAGGCGGACAAGTACAACGTGCCGCGCATCTGCTTCGTCAACAAGATGGACAAGCTCGGTGCGGACTTCTACTTCACCGTCGACACCATCATCAACCGCCTCAAGGCGAAGCCGCTGGTCATCCAGCTCCCGATCGGCTCGGAGAACGACTTCACCGGCGTCGTCGACCTGCTCGAGATGAAGGCCCTCGTCTGGCACGGGGAGACCAAGCTCGGCGAGGCGTACGACACCGAGGAGATCCCGGCCGACCTTCTCGAGAAGGCCGAGCAGTACCGCAGCGAGCTCATCGAGGCCGTCGCGGAGGCCGACGAGGAGCTGCTCGAGAAGTACCTCGGTGGCGAGGAGCTGACGATCGCGGAGATCAAGTCCGGGATCCGCAAGCTCGTCATCGCCGGCGAGGCCTTCCCGGTCCTGTGCGGGTCCGCGTTCAAGAACAAGGGCGTGCAGCCCATGCTCGACGCGGTCATCGACTACCTGCCGTCGCCGCTCGACGTCCCCGCGATCGAGGGCCACGACGTCAAGGACGAGGAGAAGATCGTCGAGCGTCACCCCGACGCCACCGAGCCCTTCTCCGCGCTCGCGTTCAAGGTCGCGTCGCACCCGTTCTTCGGCAAGCTCACCTACGTCCGCGTCTACTCGGGCAAGGTCGCGCAGGGCGCCCAGGTGCTCAACTCGACCAAGGGCAAGAAGGAGCGCATCGGGAAGCTCTTCCAGATGCACTCCAACAAGGAGAACCCGGTCGAGGAGGCGAGCGCGGGTCACATCTACGCGTTCATCGGCCTCAAGGACGTCACGACGGGTGACACGCTGAGCGCGCTCGACGCGCCCGTGATCCTCGAGTCGATGACCTTCCCCGAGCCCGTCATCGACGTGGCGATCGAGCCGAAGACGAAGGCCGACCAGGAGAAGCTCTCGACGGCGATCCAGAAGCTCGCCGAGGAGGACCCGACGTTCCGCGTCAAGCTGGACGACGAGACCGGCCAGACCGTCATCGGCGGCATGGGCGAGCTCCACCTCGACATCCTCGTCGACCGCATGCGTCGCGAGTTCAAGGTCGAGGCGAACGTCGGCAAGCCGCAGGTCGCGTACCGCGAGACGATCCGCCGCAAGGCCGAGAAGATCGAGTACACGCACAAGAAGCAGACCGGTGGTTCCGGGCAGTTCGCCAAGGTCCAGGTGACCTTCGAGCCGCTCGACACGGCCGAGGGCGAGCTCTACGAGTTCTCCAACGCCGTCACCGGTGGTCGCATCCCGCGCGAGTACATCCCGAGCGTCGACGCCGGTATCCAGTCCGCGATGGAGCTCGGCGTGCTCGCCGGCTTCCCGCTGGTCGGGGTCAAGGCGACGCTGCTCGACGGCGCCTACCACGAGGTCGACTCCTCGGAGATGGCGTTCAAGATCGCCGGCTCGATGGTCCTCAAGGAGGGCGTCAAGCGGGCGGACCCGGTTCTGCTGGAGCCGGTGATGGCGGTCGAGGTGCGTACGCCCGAGGAGTACATGGGCGACGTCATCGGCGACCTGAACTCACGTCGTGGAATGATCCAGTCCATGGAGGACGCGACGGGTGTGAAGGTCGTCCGGGCCCAAGTACCGTTGTCAGAGATGTTCGGGTACATCGGTGACCTCCGGTCCAAGACCCAGGGTCGTGCCGTGTACTCGATGCAGTTCGACAGCTACGCCGAGGTTCCTCGGAACGTTGCCGAAGAGATCATCAAGAAGACCCGGGGCGAGTGAGTCCCCACAGGTCGAAGACCCGCACAACCATCAACCTGTAGGAAAACCGCAACGCCCCGCGGATGTAGGATCTCTCGGTCGACATTCGCAACGTTCGGCACATCTACCCAAGTCCCAGGAGGACCCCAGTGGCTAAGGCCAAGTTCGAGCGGACCAAGCCGCACGTCAACATCGGCACCATCGGTCACGTCGACCACGGTAAGACGACGCTGACGGCGGCGATCTCGAAGACGCTCGCGGACACGTACCCGGACCTGCCGGCGAACGTCCAGCGCAACTTCGACGAGATCGACGCGGCTCCCGAGGAGAAGCAGCGCGGTATCACGATCAACATCGCGCACATCGAGTACGAGACGCCGAAGCGCCACTACGCGCACGTCGACGCCCCGGGTCACGCCGACTACATCAAGAACATGATCACCGGTGCCGCCCAGATGGACGGCGCGATCCTCGTGGTCGCCGCGACCGACGGTCCGATGGCCCAGACGCGCGAGCACGTCCTGCTCGCCCGCCAGGTCGGCGTTCCCTACCTGCTCGTCGCGCTGAACAAGTCCGACATGGTCGACGACGAGGAGATCCTCGAGCTCGTCGAGATGGAGGTGCGCGAGCTCCTCTCCTCGCAGGAGTTCGACGGCGACAACGCGCCGGTCGTGCGCGTGTCGGGTCTCAAGGCGCTCGAGGGCGACCCCGAGTGGACCTCGAAGATCATCGAGCTCATGGAGGCCGTCGACGAGAACGTGCCCGAGCCCGTCCGCGAGCTCGACAAGCCGTTCCTCATGCCCGTCGAGGACGTCTTCACGATCACCGGTCGTGGCACCGTCGTCACCGGCAAGGTGGAGCGTGGCACGCTCGACCTCAACTCGGACGTCGAGATCGTCGGCATCCGCTCGCCCCAGAAGACCACGGTCACGGGCATCGAGACGTTCCACAAGCAGATGGACCAGGCGCAGGCCGGCGACAACACCGGTCTGCTCCTGCGCGGCATCAAGCGCGAGGACGTCGAGCGCGGCCAGGTCGTCGTGAAGCCGGGCTCGATCACCCCGCACACGCAGTTCGAGGCGCAGGTCTACATCCTGGGCAAGGACGAGGGTGGCCGTCACAACCCGTTCTACTCGAACTACCGTCCGCAGTTCTACTTCCGTACGACGGACGTCACCGGCGTCATCACGCTGCCCGAGGGCACCGAGATGGTCATGCCCGGCGACAACACCGAGATGACGGTCGAGCTCATCCAGCCGATCGCCATGGAGGAGGGCCTCGGCTTCGCCATCCGTGAGGGTGGCCGCACCGTCGGCTCGGGCCGCGTCACCAAGATCCTCAAGTGATCTGACGCTGCCTCCGCAGCACTCGTCGAAGGCCCGGTCCCGTCCGCGGGGCCGGGCCTTCGGCCTGCACCGTCCCTGCGGTCACCGTCACAGTGCCCGTCCCGGTCTCGACTTGGCCCGGGCGGCCTTCGTGTGGCAGACTGTTCAGGTTGCCTGTTACGGGTGCGCTCTTTCACGTGTCGAACAGTGTGTTGAACCGGTCCTCTCGAGGAGGACCAGGACCCCGGGGCCTCGTCCCGGGTCTGCGGGTTGAGCTCTCTGTCGCCATGGATCGAGTACCCCGCGGAACACATGTTCCGACCAGGCTCGCACAAACGTTGTGGTCCGCTCCGCGGAGCCGTGCGTCAGCACGGTGCGGACGGTGGATCACATATCCAACGGCCCTGCGCCTCTCGGCGTGTGCGCCCAGGTGCGTCGCGACTACGCGACACGCCCGAGCGCGGGGGTCGGACAGCTAGCGGTTCGAGAGAGAGAGTCAGACGACGCCATGGCGGGACAGAAGATCCGCATCCGGCTCAAGTCCTACGACCACGAGGTCATCGACAGCTCGGCGCGCAAGATCGTCGACACGGTGACGCGCGCTGGTGCAACGGTCGTGGGTCCGGTGCCGCTGCCGACGGAGAAGAACGTCTTCTGCGTCATCCGGTCGCCTCACAAGTACAAGGACAGCCGCGAGCACTTCGAGATGCGCACGCACAAGCGGCTGATCGACATCATCGATCCCACGCCGAAGGCCGTCGACTCGCTCATGCGTCTCGACCTGCCTGCCGACGTGAACATCGAGATCAAGCTCTGAGGCTGGAGGACATCATGACTATTCCCCAGCAGAACGCGCGTCCGGTCACCGCGGTGCTCGGCACGAAGCTCGGGATGACGCAGCTCTGGGACGAGGCCGGTCGCCTCGTGCCCGTGACCGTCGTCGCCGTCGGCACGAACGTCGTGACGCAGGTGCGCACGGCCGACGCCGACGGGTACGCCGCCGTGCAGCTCGCCTACGGGCAGATCGACCCGCGCAAGGTCACGAAGCCGCTCAAGGGCCACTTCGAGAAGGCCGGCGTCACGCCGCGCCGCCACGTCGCCGAGGTCCGCACCACCGACGCCGCCGAGTACGCGCTCGGCCAGGAGATCACCGCGGAGGCCTTCGAGGCCGGCGCCGTGGTCGACGTCGTGGGCACGACCAAGGGCAAGGGCACCGCCGGTGTCATGAAGCGCCACGGCTTCTCCGGCGTGGGCGCCTCGCACGGTGCGCACCGCAACCACCGCAAGCCGGGCTCGATCGGTGGGGCCTCGACCCCGTCGCGCGTGTTCAAGGGCCTGCGCATGGCCGGTCGCATGGGCAACGCCCGCCAGACCACCCAGAACCTGACCGTCCACGCGGTCGACGCCGAGAAGGGTCTGCTGCTCGTCAAGGGCGCGGTTCCCGGCCCCAAGGGCGGCGTCGTCCTCGTGCGCAGCGCCGCGAAGGGAGCGTGAACACCATGTCCGCTCTGACCGTTGACGTGCTGGACCCCAAGGGCAAGAAGGCCGGCACCGCCGAGCTCCCCGCCGAGGTGTTCGACGTCGAGCTCAACGTCCCGCTGATCCACCAGGTCGTCGTCGCCCAGCGTGCCGCTGCACGCCAGGGCACCCACGACACCAAGAGCCGCGGCGAGGTCCGCGGTGGTGGTCGCAAGCCGTACAAGCAGAAGGGCACCGGCCGCGCCCGCCAGGGTTCGACCCGTGCGCCGCAGTTCGCCGGCGGTGGCACCGTCCACGGCCCGACGCCGCGCTCGTACGACCAGCGGACGCCCAAGAAGATGAAGGCCGCCGCGCTCCGCGGTGCCCTCTCGGACCGCGCCCGCAACGGCCGTGTCCACGTCGTGACCGGCTTCGGCGTCGACGGCCTGCCGTCGACCAAGACCGCCGTCTCGACGCTCGCCAAGCTCTCCGAGCGCAAGCACGTCCTGGTCGTCACCGAGCGTGGCGACGAGCTGACGATCAAGTCGCTGCGGAACGTCGAGCAGGTCCACCTCCTGGTGGCCGACCAGCTCAACACCTACGACGTGCTCGTCTCCGACGACGTCGTCTTCACGCAGGGCGCGCTCGACGCGTTCCTGGCGGGCCCGGCCACGGGTCGCTCCGCGAAGGCCGTCGCCACCTCCACCGAGGCGGACGAGACTGCTGCCGAGGAGGCCGCGAAGTGACCACCGTGACCAAGGACCCCCGTGACGTGATCCTCGCGCCGGTCGTCTCCGAGAAGAGCTACGGCCTGCTCGACGAGGGCAAGTACACGTTCGTCGTCGACCCGCGGGCCAACAAGACCGAGATCAAGATCGCCGTCGAGCAGATCTTCTCGGTCAAGGTCGCCTCGGTGAACACGATCAACCGCAAGGGCAAGACGCGTCGCACGCGTTTCGGCCTGGGCAAGCGCAAGGACACCAAGCGTGCGATCGTCACCCTCCGCGAGGGCACGATCGACATCTTCGGCTGAGCCGACGAGAGCAGATTGAGGACAGATCCCCATGGGAATCCGTAAGTACAAGCCGACGACGCCCGGCCGCCGCGGCGCGAGCGTCGCCGACTTCGCCGAGATCACGCGCTCGCAGCCGGAGAAGTCTCTGGTCCGCCCGCTCTCGAAGAGCGGCGGCCGCAACAGCTCCGGCCGGATCACCACCCGTCACAAGGGTGGTGGCCACAAGCGTGCGTACCGCGTGATCGACTTCCGTCGCCACGACAAGGACGGCGTGCCCGCCAAGGTCGCGCACATCGAGTACGACCCCAACCGCACGGCGCGCATCGCGCTCCTGCACTACGCGGACGGCGAGAAGCGCTACATCATCGCGCCGGCCAAGCTCAAGCAGGGCGACGTCGTCGAGAACGGTGCGGGCGCGGACATCAAGCCCGGCAACAACCTGCCGCTGCGCAACATCCCGACCGGTACGGTCATCCACGCCATCGAGCTCAAGCCCGGTGGCGGCGCGAAGATCGCCCGCTCGGCCGGTGCGTCCGTGCAGCTCGTCGCCAAGGACGGGCCGTACGCGCAGCTGCGCATGCCCTCCGGCGAGATCCGCAACGTCGACCTGCGCTGCCGCGCCACGGTCGGCGAGGTGGGCAACGCCGAGCAGTCGAACATCAACTGGGGCAAGGCCGGCCGCATGCGCTGGAAGGGCAAGCGCCCGACCGTCCGTGGTGTCGCCATGAACCCGATCGACCACCCGCACGGTGGTGGTGAGGGCAAGACGTCCGGTGGTCGCCACCCGGTGAGCCCGTGGGGCCAGCCGGAGGGTCGTACCCGCCGTCCGAACAAGCCGAGCGACAAGCTGATCGTGCGTCGTCGCCGTACCGGCAAGAAGCGCTGATAGGAGCCTGGAGACATGCCTCGTAGCCTGAAGAAGGGCCCCTTCGTCGACGGCCACCTGCAGAAGAAGGTGGACGCTCAGAACGAGAAGGGGACCAAGAACGTCATCAAGACCTGGTCCCGTCGGTCGGTCATCACGCCCGACTTCCTCGGTCACACGTTCGCCGTGCACGACGGTCGCAAGCACACGCCGGTGTTCGTCACCGAGTCGATGGTCGGCCACAAGCTCGGCGAGTTCGCTCCCACGCGGACCTTCCGCGGCCACGTGAAGGACGACAAGAAGGGTCGTCGCCGCTGACCCCCGGGTCAGTCTGGTGACGACCTGGACGGTCAAGAGACAAGAAGGCAGGACAGCAATGGAAGCCAAGGCGCAGGCGCGGTTCGTCCGTGTCACGCCCCAGAAGGCCCGGCGCGTCGTGGACCTCATCCGTGGCAAGCAGGCCTCCGAGGCCGTCGCGGTGCTGAAGTTCGCACCGCAGGCGGCGAGCGAGCCCGTCCGCAAGGTCGTGGAGAGCGCGATCGCCAACGCCCGGGTGAAGGCAGACCGTGCGAGCGAGGCGTTCGAGGAGCAGGAGCTCGTCGTGCGTGAGGCGTTCGTCGACGAGGGCCCGACCCTCAAGCGTTTCCGCCCGCGGGCCCAGGGCCGTGCGAACCGCATCCTCAAGCGCACCAGCCACATCACCGTGGTCGTCGCTCCGCGTGAGAACACGAAGGGAAGTGCCCGATAGTGGGACAGAAGGTTCACCCGCACGGGTACCGCCTCGGCATCACCACCGACCACCGGTCGCGCTGGTTCGCCGACAGCACCAAGCCCGGACAGCGGTACCGCGACTACGTCCGCGAGGACGTCCAGATCCGCAAGCTCATGAGCACCGGTCTCGAGCGCGCAGGTATCTCCAAGGTCGAGATCGAGCGCACCCGTGACCGCGTCCGCGTGGACATCCACACGGCACGCCCGGGCATCGTCATCGGCCGCCGTGGCGCCGAGGCCGACCGCATCCGCGGCGAGCTCGAGAAGCTCACGGGCAAGCAGGTGCAGCTCAACATCCTCGAGGTGAAGAACGCCGAGACGGACGCGCAGCTCGTCGCTCAGGGCATCGCCGAGCAGCTCGCGAGCCGCGTCTCGTTCCGTCGTGCGATGCGCAAGGGCATCCAGTCGGCCCAGCGCGCCGGTGCCAAGGGCATCCGCGTGCAGGTCGCCGGCCGCCTCGGCGGCGCCGAGATGAGCCGGTCGGAGTTCTACCGCGAGGGTCGTGTGCCGCTGCACACGCTCCGTGCGTACATCGACTACGGCTTCTTCGAGGCCCGCACGACCTTCGGCCGCATCGGCGTGAAGGTCTGGATCTACAAGGGCGACGTCACCGAGAAGGAGTTCGCCGCGCAGCAGGCCACGGCCGCTCCGCGCCAGGGCCGTGGCGGCCCGCGCGGTGAGCGCGGCGGCGACCGTCGTGGTGGTGGCCGTCGTCCCGAGCGTTCGGCCGAGCGGACCCCCGCGTCCGAGTCGCCGGCGGCGCCCGAGCAGGCTGCTCCCGCCGCAGAGGCGAAGGCCCCTGAGACCGGAACGGAGGCCTGAGTCATGCTGATCCCGCGCAGGCTCAAGCACCGCAAGCAGCACCACCCGTCGCGTTCCGGCGCGGCGAAGGGTGGCACGCAGATCGCGTTCGGCGAGTACGGCATCCAGGCTCTCGAGCCGGCGTACGTGACGAACCGCCAGATCGAGGCTGCTCGTATCGCGATGACCCGCCACATCAAGCGTGGCGGCAAGGTCTGGATCAACATCTACCCGGACCGTCCCCTGACCAAGAAGCCTGCCGAGACCCGCATGGGTTCCGGTAAGGGTTCGCCCGAGTGGTGGGTCGCCAATGTCAAGCCGGGCCGGATCGTCTTCGAGCTGGCCGGTGTCCCGGAGGACCTGGCTCGCGAGGCGATGCGCCGCGCGATCCACAAGCTCCCGATGAAGTGCCGTTTCGTGGTGCGCGAGGGTGGTGGCAACTGATGGCAATCGGAACGAAGGGGCTCGCCCCCGTCGACCTCGACGCCATGGACGACGAGACGCTCGTCGCCGAGCTCAAGAAGGTCAAGGAGGAGCTCTTCAACCTCCGCTTCCAGTCGGCCACCGGCCAGCTGGAGAGCCACGGGCGCCTCAAGGCCGTCCGCCGCGACATCGCGCGGATCTACACGATCCTGCGTGAGCGCGAGCTCGGCATCCGTACCGCGCCGAGTGCCGAGTGAGTGAGGCTGGAATGAGCGAGAACGCAACGAACGCACCCGAGGCGGCCGAGGAGCGCGCGAACCGCAAGACGCGCCGCGGCTACGTCGTGAGCGACAAGATGGACAAGACCGTGGTGGTCGAGGTCGAGGACCGGGTCAAGCACCCGCTCTACGGCAAGGTCATCCGCCGCACGAGCAAGGTCAAGGCGCACGACGAGCAGAACTCTGCCGGCGTGGGCGACCTGGTGCTCATCATGGAGACCCGCCCGCTGTCCGCGACCAAGCGGTGGCGCCTCGCGGAGATCCTCGAGAAGGCCAAGTGATCCACCGGTCGTGACGGGCGGGCCCCGGCTCGCTCGTCACGACCGCTCTCGTGCCGCACCGCGGTGCGGCAACCAGTGAGGACAGGTCGGGCGGGTCCACCGCCCGGTCCTGGCCGGTTCACCCGCGAGGGACCCGGCACTGACAGCTATCCGTTCGGCAAGGCTCGCCTCGCGCGAGAACCGGCTCGACGACAGGAGTTCATTACATGATCCAGCAGGAGTCGCGACTTCGTGTCGCCGACAACACGGGTGCCAAGGAGATTCTCTGCATCCGTGTTCTCGGTGGCTCGGGCCGTCGCTACGCCGGAATCGGCGACGTCATCGTCGCAACCGTCAAGGACGCGATCCCGGGCGGCAACGTGAAGAAGGGCGACGTGGTCAAGGCCGTCGTCGTCCGCACCGCCAAGGAGCGCCGTCGTCCGGACGGTTCCTACATCAAGTTCGACGAGAACGCCGCCGTGATCCTCAAGAACGACGGCGAGCCGCGCGGGACGCGCATCTTCGGCCCGGTCGGGCGCGAGCTGCGCGACAAGCGGTTCATGAAGATCATCTCGCTGGCTCCGGAGGTGCTCTGACCATGGCCAAGATCAAGAAGGGCGACCTCGTCGTCGTCATCGCCGGCAAGGACAAGGGCAAGCAGGGCCGCGTCCTCGAGGTGCTCACCGACCGTGACCGCGTCATCGTCGAGGGCGTCCAGCGCGTCACCAAGCACACCAAGGTCGGCCAGTCGCAGCGCGGCACGCGGACCGGTGGGATCGAGACCGTCGAGGCCCCGATCCACATCAGCAACGTGATGGTCGTCGACCCGGAGACCAAGAAGGGCACCCGCGTCGGGTACCGCACCGAAGAGGTCGAGCGTGACGGCCGCAAGCGCACCGTGCGCGTGCGTGTCGCCAAGCGCTCCGGGAAGGACATCTGATGAGCACCGAGATCGTCGCCCCCGAGGTGCCCCGTCTGAAGCAGCGCTACCGCGAGGAGATCGTCTCCGGTCTGCGCGAGGAGTTCGGGCACGAGAACGTCAACCAGGTCGCCCGCGTCACGAAGATCGTCGTGAACATGGGTGTCGGTGACGCCGCCAAGGACTCGAAGCTCATCGAGGGCGCCATCCGCGACCTGTCCGCGATCACCGGCCAGAAGCCGCAGGTGACCAAGGCCCGCAAGTCCATCGCGCAGTTCAAGCTGCGTGAGGGCATGCCGATCGGTGCGCACGTCACGCTGCGCGGCGACCGCATGTGGGAGTTCCTGGACCGTCTCCTGTCGATCGCCCTGCCGCGCATCCGCGACTTCCGCGGCCTGTCGCCCAAGCAGTTCGACGGGCACGGCAACTACACGTTCGGTCTCACGGAGCAGTCGATGTTCCACGAGATCGACCAGGACAAGATCGACCGTGTCCGCGGTATGGACATCACGATCGTGACCACGGCGACGACCGATGACGAGGGCCGCTCCCTGCTGCGCCGTCTCGGCTTCCCCTTCAAGGAGAACTGACATGGCGAAGAAGGCCCTGATCAACAAGGCGGCCGCCAAGCCCAAGTTCGCGGTCCGCGCCTACACCCGGTGCCAGAAGTGCGGTCGTCCGCACTCGGTGTACCGCAAGTTCGGCCTGTGCCGCATCTGCGTGCGCGAGATGGCCCACCGTGGTGAGCTTCCCGGCGTCACCAAGAGCAGCTGGTAACAACTACGTCGTAGGTCCTGGCGGAGCGCGCCGCACGGCGCGCCTCCGCCCGGATACCACGTCGAGGAAGGGCTAGAGCCCGATGACGATGACCGACCCGATCGCAGACATGCTGACGCGTCTGCGGAACGCGAACTCGGCTTACCACGAGACGGTGACCATGCCGTACTCGAAGCTGAAGTCGCACATTGCCGAGATCCTCCAGGCCGAGGGCTACATCTCCGGCTGGAGCGTCGAGGACGCGACGGTGGGCAAGAACCTCACCATCCAGCTGAAGTTCGGCCCGAACCGTGAGCGCAGCCTCGCCGGCGTGCGCCGCGTGTCCAAGCCGGGCCTGCGCAAGTACGTCAAGTCCACCGAGCTGCCGAAGGTTCTCGGCGGCCTGGGCGTGGCGATCCTGTCCACGTCCTCCGGCCTGCTCACCGACAAGCAGGCCGCCACGAAGGGCGTGGGCGGCGAAGTCCTCGCCTACGTCTGGTAATCGGAAAGGAGATACGCCATGTCTCGAATCGGCAAGATCCCCGTTCCGGTTCCCGCCGGAGTGGACGTCACCATCAGCGGCGCGCTCGTGACCGTGAAGGGCCCCAAGGGCTCGCTCGAGCACCACGTGCCCGCCCCCATCCAGGTCGCCCAGGAGGACGCCACGCTCGTGGTGTCGCGCCCGGACGACGAGCGCGAGTCCCGCGCGCTGCACGGCCTCACGCGCACCCTCCTGGCGAACATCGTCGAGGGCGTGACGCAGGGCTACGAGAAGAAGCTCGAGATCGTCGGCACCGGTTACCGCGTGACGGCCAAGGGCTCGGACCTCGAGTTCGCCCTCGGCTTCAGCCACCCGGTCGTCGTGACGCCGCCCGCGGGCATCACGTTCGCGGTCGAGAGCCCGACGAAGTTCTCGGTCTCCGGCATCGACAAGCAGCAGGTCGGCGAGGTCGCAGCGAACATCCGCAAGATCCGCAAGCCCGAGCCGTACAAGGGCAAGGGTGTGCGTTACGCCGGCGAGGTCGTCCGCCGCAAGGTCGGAAAGGCTGGTAAGTAACGATGGCTCTGAAGGTTCTCGGCAAGGGCAAGGCCGTCGCGCGTCAGCGCCGCCACCTGCGCCTGCGCAAGAAGATCAAGGGGACCGCCGCTCGTCCGCGCCTCGTGGTGACGCGCTCCACGCGCCACATCACGGCCCAGGTCGTGGACGACACGATCGGTCAGACGGTTGCGTCGGCCTCGTCGCTCGAGGCGGACCTGCGTGCGCTCGACGGCGACAAGAGCGCCAAGGCCCGCAAGGTCGGCGAGCTCGTCGCCGAGCGTGCGAAGGCCAAGGGCGTCGACGCGGTCGTCTTCGACCGTGGCGGCAACAAGTACCACGGTCGGGTCGCTGCGGTCGCCGACGGCGCCCGCGAGGGCGGTCTGTCCCTGTGACGACGCCGACCATCCCCACACGGAAGCAAAGGATTCTCTGATGGCTGCAGGGCAGCGCAGCAACACCGGCGCCCCCACGGGTGCCGCCAACGAGTCGAGCGACCAGAACGCGCGCGGGGGGCGCCGCGACGACCGTCGCGGTGACCGTCGCGACGGTCGCCGTGGCGACGCAGCCGAGAAGAACGCCTTCGTCGAGCGCGTCGTCACCATCAACCGCGTCTCCAAGGTCGTCAAGGGCGGCCGCCGCTTCAGCTTCACCGCGCTGGTCGTGGTGGGCGACGGCGACGGCACCGTCGGTGTCGGCTACGGCAAGGCGAAGGAGGTGCCCGCGGCGATCGCCAAGGGTGTCGAGGAGGCCAAGAAGAACTTCTTCAAGGTCCCGCGCATCCAGGGCACCATCCCGCACCCCATCCAGGGTGAGGCCGCCGCCGGCGTCGTGTTCCTCCGCCCGGCCGCTCCCGGTACCGGTGTGATCGCCGGTGGTCCGGTGCGCGCCGTGCTGGAGTGCGCGGGCATCCACGACGTGCTGAGCAAGTCGCTCGGCTCGTCCAACGCGATCAACATCGTGCACGCGACCGTCGAGGCCCTGCGCAACCTGGAGCAGCCTGAGGCTGTCGCCGCGCGCCGTGGTCTCCCGCTCGAGGACGTGGCCCCGGCCGCGCTCCTGCGTGCCCGTGCTGCGGGGGTGAACGCCTGATGGCCAGGCTCAAGGTGACCCAGACGAAGTCCGCCATCGGCGGCAAGCAGAACCAGCGCGACACGCTGCGCACTCTGGGCCTCAAGCGGATCGGCGACACCGCCGTGAAGGAGGACCGCCCGGAGATCCGCGGCATGGTCGCGACGGTGGCGCACCTCGTCACCGTTGAGGAGGTCGAGTGACCATGGCTGAGAAGGCCACCAAGGAGACCGCCGAGGCTCCGAAGAAGAAGGCTGCTGCGAAGGCCCCCGCGAAGGCGGAGTCCGCGACTGCTGCGAAGCAGTCGGGCAAGCAGACCGAGGGTGCCGGCGGCACGCTCAAGATCCACCACCTGCGTCCGGCTCCCGGCGCCAAGAAGGCCAAGACCCGCGTGGGTCGTGGTGAGGCGTCGAAGGGTAAGACGGCGGGCCGCGGTACCAAGGGTACGAAGGCTCGTTACCAGGTTCCCGAGCGCTTCGAGGGCGGGCAGATGCCTCTGCACATGCGCCTCCCGAAGCTGCGCGGCTTCAAGAACCCGTTCCGCACCGAGTACCAGGTCGTGAACCTGGACAAGCTCGCGGCGCTGTACCCCGAGGGTGGCCAGGTCACCGTCGAGGACCTCGTCGCGAAGGGCGCGGTCCGCAAGGGCCAGCTCGTCAAGGTGCTCGGCACGGGCGAGATCACCGTCAAGCTCGAGGTCGCGGTCGACGCCCTCTCGGGCGCCGCTCGCGAGAAGATCCTCGCGGCCGGCGGTTCGGTCTCGGAGGACTGACACCCCTGGACAGGGCCGATGGCGCGCTCGCGCCGTCGGCCCTGTCCGCGTCTGGGGAGGCCCTCCCGCACGACCCGTGGTCCGTCCGGCAGCGCGCCACGGTTAGACTCTCCGACGGTTGTCTCCCCGCACCCCCGGGGTGACCGCCGTCACTCGCAGGTCCGCGGTCGGTCCGTCCGGTCGTCGGGACCGACTTGCCGTTCGACGCGGCGCTACGGCTAGGGTGCCTCTTGGCGCCGGTGCCGTGCGTCACACCTCGCCGGGCCTCCCGGCGACACGACATCCCGCCTCGGCGGGCCAGGAGGATAGGTGCTCAGCGCATTCGCCCGGGCTTTCCGGACGCCCGACCTGCGGCGCAAGCTGCTGTTCACGATCGCGATCATGGCGATCTTCCGGGTGGGGTCGTTCATCCCCACGCCGGGTGTGGACTACCCCAACGTGCAGCAGTGCATCGCGGAGACCGCCGACGGCAACGACCTGCTCGGCCTCGTCAACCTCTTCAGCGGCGGCGCACTGCTCCAGCTGTCGATCTTCGCGCTCGGCATCATGCCGTACATCACCGCGAGCATCATCGTCCAGCTGCTGCGCGTCGTGATCCCTCGCTTCGAGGCGCTCCACAAGGAGGGCCAGTCGGGCCAGGCGAAGCTGACGCAGTACACGCGCTACCTGACGATCGCGCTCGCCATCCTCCAGTCGACGACCGTCATCACGACGGCGCGCAACGGCCTGCTCTTCCAGGGCTGCTCGGTCGACGTCATCCCCGACGGCAGCTTCGTGACGATGGCGCTCATGGTCATCACCATGACCGCGGGCACCGGGCTCATCATGTGGCTCGGCGAGCTCATCACCGAGCGCGGCGTCGGCAACGGCATGTCGCTCCTCATCTTCACGTCGATCGCCGCGAGCTTCCCGACCGCGCTGTGGTCGATCGCCGGTGGTGCGAACGGCGCGACGAACTTCATCATCATGATCGCGGTCATCGTGGTCGTCATCGGCCTGGTCGTGTTCGTCGAGCAGTCCCAGCGCCGCGTGCCGGTCCAGTACGCCAAGCGCATGGTCGGGCGCCGCATGTACGGCGGCTCGAGCACGTACATCCCGATCAAGATCAACATGGCCGGCGTCATCCCGGTGATCTTCGCGGCCTCCCTGCTCGCGGTCCCGGGCCTCATCGCGCAGTTCGGCGACCAGAGCGCCGACTGGGTCATCTGGGTCAGCACGAACCTCGCCGACCCGGCCGCGCCGCTGCACATCGTGCTGTACGTGCTGATGATCCTGTTCTTCTGCTTCTTCTACACGTCGATCACGTTCAACCCGGACGAGGTCGCGGACAACATGAAGAAGTACGGCGGCTTCATCCCGGGCATCCGTGCCGGCCGGCCGACCGCCGAGTACCTCGACTACGTCATCACCCGCATCACGTCCGCGGGCTCCATCTACCTCGCGCTCGTCGCCCTGCTGCCGACGCTGGTCCTCATCGGGCTCGGCGTGAGCACGAACATCCCGTTCGGTGGCTCCTCGATCATCATCGTCGTCGGCGTCGGCCTGGAGACGGTCAAGCAGATCAACTCCCAGCTGCAGCAGCGCCACTACGAAGGGTTCCTCCGTTGAGCAACGCCACCGACGGCCAGTCCGCCGCGCGTCCCGCGCGCCTCGTCATCATGGGCCCGCAGGGCGCGGGCAAGGGGACGCAGGCCGCCCGGCTCGCCGAGCAGCTCGCCATCCCCGCGATCTCGACCGGAGACATCTTCCGGGCGAACATCAAGGGCGGCACGGAGCTCGGCCGGCTCGCGCAGGAGTACACCGCGAAGGGCGACCTGGTCCCCGACTCGGTGACGAACGCGATGGTGCGCGACCGCCTCGCCCAGGACGACGCGGCGCAGGGGTTCATCCTCGACGGCTACCCGCGCAACGCTGCCCAGGTCGTCGAGCTCGACACGATCCTCACGGACCTGGGCGTCGCCCTGGACGGCGTCGTGGAGCTCACGGCGGACCGCGACGAGCTCCTCGCCCGGCTGGCGAAGCGTGCGGAGATCGAGGGCCGCGAGGACGACACCGAGGAGGCCATCGCGCGCCGCCTCGACATCTACGCGGAGCAGACGGCACCGCTCACGTCCGCGTACGACGAGCGCGGCCTCCTCGTCCGTGTCGACGGCATCGGCGACGTCGACGAGATCACCGGGCGCATCGTCACGGCGCTGACCGCGCTCGTCGGCTGAGCGCCGGTCGTTCGTCCGTCAGGTTCTGGGGAGCAGCAGGGTGTTCGGTCGCGAGCGCATCGAGTACAAGACGCACGACCAGGTCCGGTCCATGCGCAGTGCCGGTCTCGTGGTCGCGCGAGCGCTCGAGACGGTCCGCGAGACGGTCCGTCCGGGCATGACGACGTCCGACCTGGACGCGCTCGCCGCGGCGGTGATCGCGGACGCCGGCGCGACGCCGTCGTTCCTCGGCTACGAGGGTTACCCGGCGTCGCTGTGCGTGTCGGTGAACGACGAGGTCGTGCACGGCATCCCCGGTCCGCGTGAGCTGCGCCCGGGCGACATCGTCTCCGTCGACTGCGGGGCGATCGTCGACGGCTGGCACGGCGACTCGGCCGTCTCCTTCGTCCTCGGCGAGGGCGAGCCGCGGGACGAGGCCCTCGTGGAGGCCACGCGGCGTGCGATGTGGGCGGGTATCGCCGCGCTCGCGACGAGCGAGCGGCTCGGCGACGTCGGTGCCGCGATCGAGGACTCGGTCCGGGTCTCGGGCGAGGCCGACGGCGTCTCCTACGGGATCGTCGAGGAGTACGTGGGCCACGGTATCGGCTCCGCGATGCACCAGCCGCCCGACGTCCCGAACTACCGCACGCGCGAGAAGGGCCCGCGGCTGCGCCCGGGCATGTGCCTCGCGATCGAGCCGATGCTGACGCTCGGCGACCGGTTCACCGAGGTCTGCGAGGACGACTGGACGGTCGTGACCGACGACGGTGCTCGTGCTGCGCACTGGGAGCACAGCGTCGCGATCCTCGACGAGGGGATCTGGGTCCTCACCGCACCCGACGGCGGGGCGGCCGAGCTCGCGGAGCTCGGCGTCCGTGTCGCACCGCTCGCGGCCTGAGCTCTCGGTTCGCCCGACGCGTCGGCCCGCCCCGGGCCCGGCGGGGGAGTGACGCGACGCACGGTTCCCGACGCACGCCCCGGTTTCGCGACTCTTGTCGGATGCCGTAGGATGGTCCGTCGGGTGTAGTCCGTGCACGTCGTTCAACCGGCCCCCGTCCCTCGGGACCCGGGCGACCGACCCCGCACGCGGCTCCACGCACCTCCCACGAACGGACGACCCGCGGGTCGGTCGTGCGCGGGAGTACCAGCAGTTCAGACGAGAGTTAGCGGAGGACATGGCAAAGAAGGACGGTGTCATCGAGATCGAGGGCAGCGTGGTCGAGGCCCTGCCGAACGCGATGTTCCGCGTGGAGCTGGCCAACGGTCACAAGGTTCTCGCGCACATCTCGGGCAAGATGCGCCAGCACTACATCCGGATCCTCCCCGAGGACCGGGTCGTGGTCGAGCTGAGCCCGTACGACCTGTCCCGCGGCCGGATCGTCTACCGCTACAAGTAGTCGCCACGCGTCCACCCACTCACCCGCCTCGCCACCCGGATCCCGGGACCGCTCGTCGGTCGCGCCCGGAGCGGGGCACCACTGAGGGAACGAAGATGAAGGTCAAGCCCAGCGTCAAGAAGATCTGCGACAAGTGCAAGGTGATCCGCCGGCACGGTCGCGTCATGGTGATCTGCGACAACCTGCGGCACAAGCAGCGCCAGGGCTGAGCCCGCGCCTGCGCCACGGGTGACGGTCCCTCGGGACCGCGGTCACCAGGCCGCCCGTCACGACGACGGCCGGCCACCAGCGCACCACCACGAACCTGCTCGGCACCCCGGACGCGAGTCCGGGAGGAGAACGCCACAGGCAGGGGAACCCCCGGCTCGGAGGCCGGGGCCCACGGAGCTCCCCGTGGGAGGGCGGTGCGACAGACCTCCGACGAAGCACGAGGAGCCGAAAGGCACATGGCACGTCTCATCGGCGTCGACCTCCCCCGCGACAAGCGGCTCGAGGTCGCGCTCACCTACATCTACGGCGTCGGCCGTACCCGCGCCCAGCAGACGCTGGCCGCGACCGGCATCAGCCCGGACGCGCGCGTGAAGGACCTCGGCGACGCCGAGCTCGTCGCGCTCCGCGACTACCTCGAGGGCAACTACAAGCTCGAGGGTGACCTCCGTCGTGAGGTGGCCGCCGACATCCGCCGCAAGGTCGAGATCGGCACCTACCAGGGCCTGCGTCACCGCCGCGGCCTGCCCGTGCGCGGTCAGCGCACCAAGACCAACGCGCGTACGCGCAAGGGACCCAAGCGCACCGTGGCCGGCAAGAAGAAGGCCCGCTGAGCCAGTCCGCAGGGCGGGCCCCGCTCGGGCGCTGACGTCGGCCGTACGGTCCACGTCGTCCCGGTCGGAGATCCCCGCGGTCAGACCACCTCAGACCAGGAGAGAAACGAAAGATGCCTCCCAAGACTCGCGCCGCCGCTGGGCGCAAGCCTCGCCGCAAGGACAAGAAGAACGTCCCCGCCGGCCAGGCGCACATCAAGAGCACGTTCAACAACACGATCGTGTCGATCACGGACCCGTCGGGCGCCGTGATCGCGTGGGCCTCCGGCGGCGACGTCGGCTTCAAGGGCTCGCGCAAGTCGACCCCCTTCGCCGCCGGCCTCGCGGCCGAGGCTGCTGCCCGCAAGGCGCAGGAGCACGGCATGAAGAAGGTCGACGTCTTCGTCAAGGGCCCGGGCTCCGGTCGCGAGACCGCGATCCGCTCGCTGCAGTCGGCCGGCCTCGAGGTCGGCTCGATCCAGGACGTCACGCCGCAGGCGCACAACGGGTGCCGCCCGCCCAAGCGTCGTCGCGTCTGACCCTCGTCGTCGGCGTGCCGTCGACGGGCCGCCCGGTCACCGACCGGCCGAGCCCGTCGACGGCGCCCGTCACGGGGCAGACGCCTCCTGACGGGGTCGACGCACCCTCCCGGCCGGGTGGACAGAGTCCCGGCCGGGGCCGCGTGCCGCAGGCGCGCACCTCGCCTTGAACCGTGCAGCGTCATATGGCGGACGCTCGCCGAAAGGAAACCACCAGTGCTGATCGCACAGCGCCCCACCTTGACCGAAGAGGTCATCTCGGAGAACCGTTCGCGCTTCTCCATCGAGCCGCTGGAGCCCGGCTTCGGCTACACGCTCGGCAACTCGCTGCGTCGCACGCTGCTGTCGTCCATCCCGGGCGCGGCGGTCACCTCCATCCGCATCGACGGTGTGCTCCACGAGTTCACCACCGTGCCGGGTGTGAAGGAGGACGTGACCGAGGTCATCCTCAACATCAAGAACCTCGTCGTCTCCTCGGAGAACGACGAGCCCGTCGTGATGTACCTGCGCAAGCAGGGTGCTGGTGCGGTCACCGCGGCGGACATCGTCCCGCCCGCGGGTGTGGAGGTCCACAACCCCGAGCTGCACATCGCCACGCTCAACGACAAGGGCAAGCTCGAGATCGAGCTCACCGTCGAGCGCGGCCGTGGTTACGTCTCGGCCTCGCAGAACAAGTCGTTCGACGCCGAGATCGGGCGCATCCCGGTCGACTCGATCTACTCGCCGGTCCTCAAGGTGACCTACAAGGTCGAGGCGACGCGTGTCGAGCAGCGCACGGACTTCGACAAGCTGGTCGTGGACGTCGAGACGAAGCCGGCGATCTCGCCGCGCGACGCGCTCGCGTCGGCGGGCAAGACGCTGGTGGAGCTCTTCGGCCTGGCCCGTGAGCTCAACGTCGAGGCCGAGGGCATCGAGATCGGCCCGTCGCCGACGGACGCGGCTCTCGCCGCGGACCTGGCGCTGCCGATCGAGGAGCTCAACCTCACGATCCGCTCGTACAACTGCCTCAAGCGCGAGGGCATCCACCAGGTGGGCGAGCTCGTCGCACGCAGCGAGGCGGACCTGCTGGACATCCGCAACTTCGGTGCGAAGTCCATCAACGAGGTGAAGGAGAAGCTCGCCGAGCTCGGCCTGTCCCTCAAGGACTCGCCGCTCGACTTCGACCCGTCGGCCGCCGCGTACTACGACGGCGACGACGACGAGGCGACGTTCTCGGACACCGAGCAGCAGTACTGAGCCTGCGGCTCTAGACACCTCAGCGCGTCCGGGTCCGCACCTGCGGCGCGAACACTTCCCAAGGAGCACATCCCATGCCTACCCCCGCCAAGGGCCCCCGGCTCGGCAGCGGACCGGCTCACGAGCGTCTGATGCTCGCGAACCTGTCCACCCAGCTCTTCGAGCACGGCCGCATCACGACCACCGAGACCAAGGCGAAGCGCCTGCGCCCGGTGGCCGAGCGCCTCATCACGTTCGCGAAGCGTGGCGACCTGCACGCGCGTCGTCGCGTCCTGCGCGTCGTGCGCGACAAGTCCGTCGTGCACACGCTGTTCACCGAGATCGCCCCGCAGATGGCGGAGCGTGAGGGCGGCTACACCCGCATCACGAAGGTCGGCACGCGCAAGGGCGACAACGCGCCCCTCGCCGTGATCGAGCTCGTGACCGAGCCCGTCAGCCCCAAGCAGGCCGTCGTCCGCGAGGCGGAGAAGGCCGCGGAGAAGGCGAGCAAGAAGAAGGCTGACAAGCCGGCCAAGAAGGCCGACGCGGTCGAGGACGCGCCCGTCGAGGACGCTCCCGCCGCCGTCGAGGACGCTCCCGCCGAGGACGTCCAGGACGCGCCCGTCGAGGACGCCGCCGAGGAGAAGAAGGAGGCCTGAGCCTCCTCGATCGACTCTCGGGGTCCTCCGCGACCCCACGCCGCAGGGCCCGGGACCGTACGGTCCCGGGCCCTGCGGCGTTCTGCCGTCCCGACGGCTTCCGCGTGCGTCCGGCCACGAGGGCGGCCGCGTGAGATCGACCCGCACGACCGAGATCGACCTTCAGAGGGCCGATCTCGCGACGTACGGGTCGATCTCGCGGCGGGGAGGGCCTACCGTCGAGACGTGACGAGTGTCGACTCCTCCCTGGCCGCGTGGCCGCCCGTCGTCCTCGTGCACGGGTCGCGCACGTCGCGGTCGATGTGGCGCGACCAGCTCGCGGCCCTGCGCCGTGCGGGGGTCGGCGCCCTCGCCGTGGACCTGCCGGGGCACGGGGCGCGGCGCGGCGAGGCGTTCACCCTGGACGGTGCCGTGGAGGCCGTCGCGGCCGGGATCGACGACGTGGGCGGTCGCGCGCTCGTCGTCGGTCTGTCGCTGGGCGGCTACGTCGCGATCGAGACGCGGGCGCGGCACCCCGAGCGCGTCGTCGGCCTCGTGGCTGCCGCCTGCTCGACCCCGCCTGCCACGCGGCTGCGCGGGGGCTGGCTCCTCGTCGCGCGCGGCATCGAGCGGCTGCCCGACGGCGGAGCGGGGCTCAACCAGGCGCTCGTCGACCGCGCGCTCACGCCGCAGGGCGCGGCCGACCTCGCGGCGGGCGGCTTCGCGCTCGACGTGATGAGCGCGATCCTGCGCGAGGTCGAGGCGGTCGACCCCGTGACGGCCCTCGCCGCCACGGACTCGCCCGTCTGGCTGGTCAACGGCCGGTGGGACCACTTCCGGTTCGGCGAGCGCGGCTTCGTGGAGGCGGCCCGGCGCGGGGGAGCGCCCGTGCGGCTCGTGGTCGTCCCGGGCGCTCGGCACCTCGTGAGCCTCGACGCGCCCGTCGCGTTCAACCGGGTCCTGCTCGACGCCCACCGCGCGGTCGCGACGGGTGGTCCGGCGCCCGGGGCTGATGGGCCGGCGCCCGCGGGGGTCGCGCCGCGCCGCGCCGTCGCGCGCTGAGGCGGTCAGGCCGGCGGCAGCTCCCAGGCGCGTGCCCCGCCGACGAGCGCCGCCGAGTTGGGCACGACGACGACGTCGTCGCCGAGGCGGTCGAGGACGCTCGGGGTGATCTGGCGCGAGTTCCCGCCGCCCAGGTACAGCCGGTCCCACCAGAAGACGGGCCGCAGTCCCTCGACGACCGCGAGCACGCGCCGCGACCAGAGCCCGTTGCCGAGCCGGCGCCGCTCGGGCTCGCCGACGTACTCGTCGTAGGTGGTGCCGCGGCGCACCGGTGCGCGGGACCACTCGAGGTGCGGCGCGAGCCGTCCGCCGTGGAACAGCGCCGAGCCCAGCCCCGTCCCGAGCGTCAACACGAGCTCCAGCCCCGACGCCGCCACGACGCCGGCGCCGTGCACCTCGGCGTCGTTGAGCACGAGCGCGGGCACGCCGAGGCGTGCGGCCACCGCGGCCTGGACGTCGAAGCTCGTCCAGGCCTCGAGGAGAGCCGGGTCCACGCGCGAGCGCGGGCCGCTGCGCGTGACGTAGTGCGGCGTGTGCACGACGACGCCGCGCCGGATCATGCCGGGCATGCCGACGGTGACCCGGTCGGCCGGGGGCAGCGCGGCCGCGATCTCGGCGATCGTCTCGACGAGCAGCTCCGGCGGTAGCGGGTACGGCGTCGGGACGCGGACGGCGGCGGCGTGCGCGGTGCCCGACGCGTCGAGCACGTTCGCCTTGATCCCGCCGCCGCCGCAGTCCACGGCGAGGGTGCGGACGTCTGCGCGGTCGCCGGTCATGGGCGGCAGCGTAGGCACGACGGCGAGCGCGCCGCACGGCCGGGCGACTACGGTGAACTCCCGTGAGCGACGCCCCTGCCCCCGACGCACGCCCCGACGACCCCGCACCCGACGCGCCGGGCGGGGACGCGGCCTCCGGGTCGAGCGTGCGGCAGGACCCGCCCGACGGCGTCGTGCGCGTCCGCCTCGACCTCGCCTACGAGGGAACGGAGTTCGCCGGCTGGGCCCGCCAGCCCGCGCTGCGCACCGTCCAGGGCGCGATCGAGGACGGCCTGGCGACGCTCCTGCGCGGCCCGGCGCCGCGCCTCACCGTCGCGGGGCGCACGGACGCGGGGGTGCACGCGCGCGGGCAGGTCGCGCACGTCGACCTCACGCTTGACCAGTGGGCGGCCCTCCCCGGGCGCTCCGACCGCGCCCCCGGCGACGCACTCGTCGCGCGGCTCGGCGGGGTGCTCCCGGGGGACGTCGTCGTCCACCGCGCGGCGCCCGCGCCCGCGGGCTTCGACGCGCGGTTCTCCGCGCTGCACCGCGCGTACACGTACCGGGTCGCGGACGACCCGACGCGGCGCGACCCGCTGCGGCGGGCGTGGGTCCTGTGGAACCGGCGCCCGCTCGACGTCGCCGCGATGGACGCCGCCGTGCGGCCGCTGCTCGGGGTGCGCGACTTCGCCGCGTTCTGCAAGCCCCGGCCCGGGGCGACGACGATCCGCGAGCTCCAGCACCTGTCGTGGTCGCGGCCGGTCGACGGGCCCGACGCGGGCCTCGTCGTCGCGCACGTCCGCGCGGACGCGTTCTGCCACAACATGGTGCGCGCGCTCGTCGGCGCGTCGCTCGCCGTGGGGGAGGGCCGACGCGGGGTCGACTGGCCCGCGCAGCTCCTCGCGAGCCGCCGTCGCGACGCGGGGGCCGGCGTCGTCCCCGCCCACGGGCTCGTGCTCGAGGAGGTCACGTACCCGCCCGACGACGAGCTGGCCGCCCGGGCCGACCGGATCCGCGCGGTCCGGAACGAGGAGGACGTCTGGGACGAGGGCGCGTCGCGCGACCCGGGCTGACCACCGCGGGACTACGCCGTCACGGCTCCTCGACGACGTGCACGGCGGCCTCCTCGGCGCCCGCGGCGCCCCCGGAGATGCCCTCGTCGTCCGCGTAGGTGTCGTTCTGGCGGCCGTCCAGCGCGTCGGGGTCCGCCACGAGGCGGCCCGAGCGGGTCGCGTCCGGTCGGTCGAGCGGGTCCCGGTCCCACTCCTCGGGCTCCTCCTCGGCGAGGCGCTGGTCGAGCGTCTCGCCGTGCACCTCTTCCCACGGCGTCTCGCCGAAGTGGTTGGTGCGGGGGCGGTCGGGCGGGGAGTACCCCTCGTCGAGGACGTCGTCCACGCCGCGGTCGAGCAGCGTGTCCTCGGCCTGGAGCTGGTCGTTGTCGCCCTCGGCGCCGGTCTCCGGGTCCGGGCTGGTGCCGGTGGTGTCTTCGCTCATGCGTCCACAGTGGCACCTCGTGCGGTCGGACGCAGCATCTGCGCGCCGACCTGCACCGACGTGCCGCCGGCGATACCGTGGGACGGGTCGCGTGCGCCGCGGCCACCACGTGAACGAGCCCGAGAACCGAGGACCACCATGGCCGGCATCGACGACATCCTGTCCACCATCCCGCTCGACCAGCTCGCCGGCCGGCTCGGCGTCGACGAGGCGACGGCGCAGCAGGCCGTGGGCGCGGCCCTCCCCGCCCTGCTGGGCGGGCTCCGGGCGAACGCGCAGGACCCTGCGGGCGCGGCGTCGCTCGGCAAGGCCCTCACGCAGCACGACCCGTCGCTCGTCGAGGGCGGCGTGAACCTCGACGACGTGGACACGGCCGACGGCGAGAAGATCGTCCGCCACGTGTTCGGGTCGAACGAGGAGGCCGTCGTCGCGCAGCTCGCCGACTCGACGGGCACGCAGCAGGGCCTGCTGTCGAAGGTGCTGCCCGCGCTCGCGCCGATCGCGCTGGCGTTCCTCGCGAAGCAGCTCGGGGGCAAGGACTCCGGCGCGGGGTCCGCCCCGGCGGCGCAGGAGGGCGCAGGCGGCGCACTGGGCGACCTGCTCGGCGGTCTCCTGGGCGGCGGCTCCGGCGGCTCCGGGGGCGGCCTCGGGGACCTGCTGGGCGGCCTGGGCGGCCTCCTCGGGGGCGGCCGGCGCTGAGACCGGGGTCGACGACGGTCCTCCCGCTCGGGGCGCGTCGACGTCGGAGCGGTCGGGCGCGCGCGGAATCCGCGTGACCCGGCGGGTCCGGCCGGGAGACGATGGCCTCGTGGGACACCTCGACCTCAGCGACGTCACGTATCACCTGCCCGACGGGCGCACGCTCCTCGACGGCGTGAGCCTGCGCGTCGCGGACGGCGCGCGGGTCGCGCTCGTCGGGCCGAACGGCGTCGGCAAGTCGACGCTGCTGCGCATCGTCACGGGCGACGTCGCGCCGCACGGCGGGGCGGTCGTGCGCAGCGGGGGCCTCGGCGTCATGCGGCAGGACGTGGGGCGCATCGACGACGACCGCACGGTGCGCGACCTGCTCGTGGAGCTCGCGCCGGCCGCGGTCAAGGAAGCGGCGCTCGAGCTCGCCGCGGCGGAGCACGGCATCATGACGGTCGACGACGAGCCTGCCCAGCTCCGGTACGCCCAGGCGCTCGTCGACTGGGCCGACGTCGGGGGCTACGACGCCGAGACGGCGTGGGACGAGGTGACCGACGAGGTCCTGTCCGTCCCGTTCGAGAAGGCGCAGTGGCGTGACGTGCGCACGCTGTCCGGCGGCGAGCAGAAGCGCCTGGCGCTCACGGCGCTGCTCCGCGGGCCCGAGGAGGTCCTGCTGCTCGACGAGCCCGACAACCACCTCGACGTGCCGACCAAGCGCTGGCTCGAGGAGCGGCTCGTCGCGTCGCCCAAGACGGTCCTCTACGTCTCGCACGACCGCGAGCTGCTGTCCCGCACGGCGACGCAGGTGGCGACGCTCGAGCCGACGCCGGGCGGCGGGACGGTCTGGGTGCACGGCGGCGGGTTCGCGACCTACGGGCAGGCGCGCGCCGACCGGCGCGAACGGCTCGCCGAGCTCGCGCGGCGCTGGGACGAGGAGCACGCCAAGCTGCGCGAGCTCGTGCAGACGCTCAAGACGAAGGCCGCCTACAACGACGGGCTCGCGAGCCGGTACCAGGCGGCGAAGACGCGCCTGCGCAAGTTCGAGGAGGCGGGCCCCCCGGAGGTGCTCGCGCGCGAGCAGCGCGTCACCGTGCGTCTCGCGGGCGGGCGCACGGCGAAGCGTGCCGTGACGTGCCGGTCGCTCGAGCTCACGGGGCTCATGAAGCCGTTCGACCTCGAGGTGTTCTTCGGCGAGCGCGTCGCGGTGCTGGGCTCCAACGGGTCGGGCAAGTCGCACTTCTTGCGGCTCCTCGCCGCGGGCGGGAGCGACCCCGAGCCCGGGGTGGTGCCCGACCCCGCGACTTCCGACGGCGTCCGGCCCGACCCGGTGGCGCACACGGGTCGCGCGGTGCTCGGCTCGCGCGTGCGGCCCGGCTGGTTCGCCCAGAACCACGACCACCCGGAGCTGCGCGGGAGGACCCTCCTGGAGATCCTCCATCGCGGCGACGGGCACCGGGCCGGCATGGGCCGCGAGGGCGCGAGCCGCGCGCTCGACCGCTACGAGCTCGTCGGCCAGGCGGAGCAGCGCTTCGAGACCCTCTCGGGCGGGCAGCAGGCGCGGTTCCAGATCCTCCTGCTCGAGCTCGACGGCGCGACCCTCCTGCTGCTCGACGAGCCGACGGACAACCTCGACCTGCACTCGGCCGAGGCGCTCGAGGCCGGTCTCGCGGCGTTCCAGGGCACGGTGCTCGCCGTGACGCACGACCGGTGGTTCGCGCGCGGGTTCGACCGCTACCTGGTGTTCCGTGGGGACGGCGAGGTCGTCGAGGCGTCGGAGCCGGTCTGGGACGTCGAGCGCGTGCAGCGGGCGCGCTAGCCGCCGCGTGCTGGGGGCGGGCACCGCCGTCCCTATCCTGGTGGGCATGGCCGTCCACAAGATCGTGCTCTTCTACGCCTTCACGCCGCTGCCCGACCCCCGCGCGGTGCAGCTCTGGCAGCGGGCGCTGGGGGAGCGGTGGAACCTCACGGGACGCGTGATCGTCGCCGAGCACGGGATCAACGCGACGCTGGGCGGGACGGTCGAGGACCTCAAGCAGTACGTGAAGACGACCCGGCAGTACCCCGGGTTCGCGGGCATCGACGTCAAGTGGTCCGACGGCACGGGCCGGGACTTCCCGCGCCTGTCCGTGAAGGTGCGTCCCGAGCTCGTGGCGTTCGGCGTCCCCGACGAGGTCGTGGTCGACGAGAGCGGCGTCGTGGGAGGCGGCACGCGGCTGAGCCCGCAGGCCCTGCACGACCTCGTGGCCGAGCGGGGCGACGACGTCGTGATGTTCGACGGCCGGAACGCGTTCGAGGCGGAGATCGGACGTTTCCGCGGGGCGGTGGTGCCCGACGTCGCCACGACGCGCGACTTCGTCGCCGAGATCGACTCGGGCCGCTACGACGACCTCAAGCAGCGGCCGGTCGTCACGTACTGCACCGGCGGCGTGCGGTGCGAGGTGCTGTCCGCGCTCCTGACCGCCCGCGGCTTCGAGGAGGTCTACCAGCTCGACGGCGGCGTCGTGCGGTACGGCGAGGCGTTCGGGTCGCAGGGGTTGTGGGAGGGATCCCTCTACGTGTTCGACGAGCGCATGCACGTCGACCTCGGCCCGGGGTCGACCCCGCTCGGTGCGTGCACGGGGTGCGGGGCGGCGACGGCGAAGTACGAGAACTGCGTCGACCCGAGCTGCCGGACGCTGCGCCTGTACTGCCCGGACTGCGTGCACGTCGCGCGCTCGACGCGGTGCGAGACGTGCGTAGGTGAGCGCCCCGCCGCCGACCTGCGCACCAGCCCGGCCGCTTTGACCGGTGGCCTGCCCCGCGGGTAGTCTGGTGAGTCGTTGTGCTCATCTCACGACGCCCGTGTCGCTAGCGCGCCCACTCGCTGCCGGCCAAGGAGCGGGTGTCGACCGAGCCCGCCGCGCAACGACCTGCCCTCTCGGCCGCACGCTTCAGCGGCCGAAGAAGACATTCTGAGACAGAAACGAAGGCTACGACCGTGCGTACGTACACCCCGAAGCCCGGCGACGTCCAGCGCGACTGGTACGTCATCGACGCGACCGACGTCGTCCTGGGCCGCCTGGCCACCCACGTGGCCACCCTGCTGCGCGGCAAGCACAAGCCGACCTTCGCTCCGCACGTCGACGGCGGTGACTTCGTCATCGTCATCAACGCCGGCAAGGTCGCCCTGAGCGGCAACAAGCGCGAGCAGAAGATGGCCTACAACCACTCCGGGTACCCGGGTGGTCTGCGTGCCGTCGCCTATGGCGACCTGCTCGACAAGCACCCCGAGCGTGCTGTGGAGCGGGCCGTGCGCGGCATGCTCCCCAAGACCACCCTCGGTCGCGCCCAGTTCGGCAAGCTCAAGGTCTACGCGGGTGCCGAGCACCCGCACGCCGCGCAGCAGCCGAAGCCGTTCGAGATCACCCAGGTCGCGCAGTAATCGCCGCCCAGGCGTAGCGCACAGAGAGACGCGAGGACACCACCCGTGGCCGAGACCACCGTCGACACCGACACCCTGGGCGACGAGACGCCCAGCACCTACACCTCTGAGTCCGCTGCCCCCACGGGCCGCGGCCAGAGCATCACCGCCCCCGGCCAGGCCCTGGGCCGCCGCAAGGAGGCCGTGGCGCGCGTGCGCCTCGTCCCCGGGACCGGGCAGTGGAAGATCAACGGGCGCTCGCTCGAGGACTACTTCCCGAACAAGGTTCACCAGCAGCTCGTGAACTCCCCGCTGAAGCTGGTCGACGTCGAGGGCCGCTTCGACGTCGTCGCCCGCATCAGCGGCGGCGGCACCTCCGGCCAGGCCGGTGCGCTGCGCCTCGGCATCGCGCGTGCGCTCAACGCGATCGACGCCGAGCACAACCGCCCCGCGCTGAAGAAGGCCGGCTTCCTCACTCGCGACGCCCGCGTCGTCGAGCGCAAGAAGGCCGGTCTCAAGAAGGCCCGTAAGGCACCGCAGTACTCCAAGCGCTGATCCGCGCTGTGCGCTCGTCGGCCCCGGTGGACCTCGTCCACCGGGGCCGACGTCGTTTGTGAGGGACGGTGACCAAGCCCCGTCGAGGGCGTGGCAGGGCAGGCGGTCGTACGGTCGACGTACGGCCGGTCGAGGAAGGACTTTCCATGGGACGGCTTTTCGGCACCGACGGGGTGCGCGGGCTGGCGAACGGCAACGTGACGGGCGAGCTCGCGCTCGACCTCGGCGTCGCGGCGGCTCGCGTGCTCGCGAGCGGGCAGGAGGAGGGGCACCGTCCGCGCGCGGTGGTGGGGCGTGACACGCGGGTCTCGGGCGAGTTCCTGGGCGCGGCGCTCATCGCCGGGCTCGCGAGCGCGGGCGTCGACGTGAAGGACGTGGGCGTGCTGCCGACCCCGGCCGTCGCGTACCTGACGAGCACCATGGACGTCGACTTCGGCGTCGTGATCTCGGCCTCGCACAACCCGATGCAGGACAACGGGATCAAGTTCCTCGCGCGCGGGGGCGTCAAGCTCGACGACGCGGTCGAGGACCGGATCGAGAGCCTGCTCGGGCAGGAGTGGCAGCGCCCGACGCACGGCACGGTCGGACGCATCTCGCCCGACCGTGGTCGCGCGGGCGGTGCGTACGTCGAGCACCTCATGGCGAGCATCGGCGCCGACGAGGACCACAAGCCGCTCGCCGGCCTGCGCATCGCGGTCGACTGCGCGAACGGCGCGGCGAGCGACGTCGGCCCCGCGGCGCTGCGTGCGGCCGGCGCGGACGTCGTCGTCATCAACGCGAGCCCCGACGGCCGCAACATCAACGCCGCGTGCGGCTCGAACCACCCGGAGCAGCTCCAGGCCGTCGTCGTGGCGTCCGAGGCGGACTTCGGCGTCGCGTTCGACGGCGACGCCGACCGCTGCATCGCGGTCGACCACGGCGGCACCGTCGTCGACGGCGACCAGATCATGGGCGTCCTCGCGCTCGCGCTCAAGGACGAGGGCGAGCTCCCGCACGACACGCTCGTCGTGACGGTGATGAGCAACCTGGGCCTCCTGCTCGCGATGCGCGACGCCGGGATCACGACCGTCCAGACGGCGGTCGGCGACCGGTACGTCCTCGAGGAGATGCGGGCCCACGGGTACGGGCTCGGGGGCGAGCAGTCGGGGCACATCGTGCTGTCGCGCTACGCGACGACGGGGGACGGCGTGCTCACGGCCCTCCAGCTCGCGGCGCGCGTCCGGGCGACGGGCCAGAAGCTCGCCGACCTGGCGAGCGTCGTGCAGCGCCTGCCGCAGACGCTCCTCAACGTCTCCGGCGTGGACAAGGCGCGCGCGTCGAGCGACGAGGCGCTGCTCGCCGCCGTCGCGGACGCGGAGCGGACCCTCGGCGAGACGGGTCGCGTGCTGCTCCGCCCGTCGGGTACCGAGCCGCTCGTGCGCGTCATGGTCGAGGCCGCGACGCAGCAGCAGGCCGACGCCGTCGCCGCCCGGCTCGCGGGCGTCGTGCGGGACCGGCTCGCGCTGTGAGCGCGACGGGGCGGACGACCGGCGTGCGGCAGGGGGTCGACGAGACGCTGCGCGAGCACGTCGTCGCGCTCCTCGACGCGTACGACGACGGCGTCCTGCCGATCGTGCAGGCGGGTCAGCCCGTGCTGCGCACGCCGGCGGTGCCGTACGCCGGGCAGCTCGGCGACGTGCTGCCACGGTTCCTCGAGGCGATGCGCGCGACGATGCACGCGGCGCCCGGGGTGGGCCTCGCGGCGCCGCAGGTCGGGATCGGCCTCGCGGTCGCCGTCGTGGAGGACCCGGGCGCCCCCGACGCGGACGACGAGCGCGAGCGCCCGCCGCTCGCGTTCCGGGTGCTCGTCAACCCGCGGTACGAGGCCGTCGGCGACGAGACCAGGACGTTCTTCGAGGGATGCCTGTCCGTGCACGGCTGGCAGGCGGAGCGGACCCGCGCCCGCTCGGTGCGTCTCACCGGGCAGGACGAGACGGGCGAGCCGTTCGACGACGTGCTCACCGGGTGGGCGGCGCGGATCGTCCAGCACGAGACCGACCACCTGCGCGGCGAGCTGTACGTCGACGGGGCCGACCTGCGCACCCTCTCGTCCACGCTCGGGGTCGCGCGGCTCCCGGGCGCCTCCCGCGAGGCGGGCTGACCGACCACGCGGTCCTGAGCGGCGCGGCACGGGAGCGAGCGTCGGCGCGGGAGACTACGGGGGTGGACCCGCTCAGTCGACTCCTCGCCGCGCCGCCCGACCTGCCGGTGGGGCACCACCTCCCCGAGGTGGTCGCCGCGGTGCGGGCGGCGGGCGCCGTCGTCGTGCAGGCACCGCCCGGCACGGGCAAGACGACCCTCGTGCCGCCGGCCCTCGCCGTCGCTCTGGGGGGCGCCCCGGACCGGCGCGTCGTCGTGACGCAGCCCCGGCGGCTCGCGGCCCGGGCGGCGGCCCGGCGGCTCGCGACGCTGCTCGGCGAGGACCTCGGAGGCACGGTCGGCTACACCGTGCGGGGCGAGTCGCGCACGTCGCGCCGCACCCGGGTCGAGGTCGTCACGACGGGCACGCTCGTCCGCCGGCTCCAGCGCGACCCCGAGCTGCCGGGCGTGGCCGGCGTCGTGCTCGACGAGGTGCACGAGCGTCACCTCGACGACGACCTCGCGCTCGCGCTCCTGGCCGACGTGCGCGAGAACCTGCGCGACGACCTCGCGCTCGTCGCGATGTCCGCGACGGTCGAGGCCGGGCGGACCGCCCGGGCGCTCGCCACGGGATCGCGGTCGGTGCCGGTCGTCGAGGTCGAGGGCGGGCTCCACCCGGTCGACGTCGTCTGGTGCCCCGGGCGCGGTCCACGCACCGACGCGCGGGGCACCGCGCCCGCGCTGCTCGACCACGTCGTCGCGACGACGCACCGCGCGCTGCGCGAGCGGACGGGCGACGTCCTCGTGTTCGTCCCCGGCGCGCGCGAGGTGGACACCGTCGCGGGCCTGCTGGCACGCGGGCTGTCCGACGTGGACGTGCGCCCGCTGCACGGCCGCCTGCCCCTGCGCGAGCAGGACCGGGCGCTCGAGCGCGGGCCCCGGCGCCGGGTGGTGGTCTCGACGGCGGTCGCGGAGTCGTCCCTCACCGTCCCGGGCGTGCGGGTCGTCGTGGACGCCGGCCTCGCGCGCGAGCCGCGCACGGACGTGCGGCGGGGACTGCCCGGCCTCGTGACGGTGGCCGTCAGCCGCGCGGGCGCCGAGCAGCGCGCCGGCCGTGCCGGGCGCGAGGGCCCGGGGGCGGTGTACCGGTGCTGGTCGGAGGGCGACCACGCACGGCTCGCGCGGCACCCGGAGCCGGAGATCCGCACGGCCGACCTCACCGGGTTCGCGCTCGAGCTCGCGTGCTGGGGCAGCCCCGACGGCGCGGGGCTCGCTCTGCTGGACCCCCCGCCACCGGCGGCCTGGGCCGCCGCGCGTGACGTGCTGCACGGCCTGGGGGCCGTGGGGGCCGACGGGGTGACGCCGCTCGGGCGCCGCATCGCCGCCGTCCCCGCCGACCCGCGGCGCGCGCGGGCGCTGCTCGACGCCGTCCCCGAGGTGGGGGCGGGGCTCGCCGCGGAGGTCGTGGCGCTGCTCTCGGAGGACGTGCGCGTGCCGGGGGCCGACCTGCCGGCCGCGCTGCGTGCGCTGCGCCGCGGGGGTCCGGGTTCCGGCGCGTGGGCCGCGCAGCGCGACCGGCTCGAGGGGGTGGCGCGGGCCGCCTCGGCCGAGGACGCCGCCGCCTCGGGATCGCGCCCGGCCGCACGGGGCAGGCCGGCGGACGACGCCGCCGTCGGGCACGTCGTCGCGCTCGCGCACCCCGACCGGTTGGCCCGCCTGCGGCCCGGCGGCGAGACGTACCTCCTGGTCTCGGGAGCCGGCGCACGGCTGCCGCCGGGTTCGCCCTTGCAGGGTGCGCCGTGGCTCGCGGTGGCGGACGTGGACCGCGCGGCGGGCCGGGCGGACGCCGTCGTGCGGTCCGCCGCGCCCGTCGACGAGGCGACGGCGCGGGCCGCCGCGGCGCCCGAGCTGCGGTCGACCGGCATCGCCGAGTGGTCGGGCGGGCGCGTGCGCGCCGCCCGGGTGACCTCCCTCGGCGCGATCGAGCTCGCGCGCGAGCCGTGGCGCGACCCGCCCGCGGACCTCCTGGCGGCGGCGGTGCGTGACGGGCTGCGCCGGGACGGTCTCGACAGCCTCCCGTGGCCCGACGGCGCGCGCCGGCTGCGCGACCGCCTGCGGTTCCTGCACCGCGTCCTGGGCGACCCGTGGCCCGACGTCGGCGACGAGGCGCTCCTGGACCGCCTGGACGCCTGGCTGGGCCCCGACGTCCCCGCCGTCGCCCGGGGGAAGCGTCCGGACCTCGGGGGTGCGCTGCGCCGTCTGCTGCCGTGGCCGGAGGCGGCGCGCCTCGACGCGCTCGCGCCCGAGCGGCTCGAGGTCCCGAGCGGGTCCCGTGTCGCGGTGGCCTACGACCAGGACCAGCCGGTGCTCGCGGTCCGCCTCCAGGAGACGTTCGGCTGGGCGAGCACGCCGCGCGTCGCGGACGGGCGCGTGCCCGTGCTGCTGCACCTGCTCTCCCCGGCGGGTCGCCCGGCCGCGGTCACGGCCGACCTGGCCTCGTTCTGGGTGCAGGGCTATCCGCAGGTGCGCGCCGAGCTGAGGGGCCGCTACCCCAAGCACGCGTGGCCGCAGGACCCGGGCACCGCCCAGCCGCTGCGGGGGACGCCGCGCCCGCGCCGGCGCGACGCCTGAGCCGGCGGAGGGCCCTGGTCCTCACGACGTACGCTCTCGTCGCGAGAAGTCGTTCGTCGGGATGACGCGTCGTCGGCCGCGGCACGGAAGACTCGTCACCGGGCGCGGCGCTGCCGGGCGGGAATCCTCAGGGGCGAACCGGGGGTTTCCCTGATGGTCGACGTCGTCGCGCTCCGTAGGCTTGTCGTGGCGCAGGACGCCCGACCTGCCGCCGCCGCCAGCCTGGCCTCCCCGCCAGCCGACGAACGAGGACGCCGTTGCCCGACGCCGTGTCGACCTTCCTGGAGAATCTGGAGACCTGGATTCTCGCCCTCGCGGCGTCCGCGTGGATCTACCCCGCGCTGTTCGGCTTCGCGACGATCGACGGGTTCTTCCCGCCCATCCCGAGCGAGTCCGTCGTCATCACGCTCGCGGTGTCCGCCCACGCGACCGGCGAGCCGAACCTGCTGCTCGTGCTCCTGGTCGCCGCGGCGGGCGCGTGGACGGGCGACCAGATCGCGTTCTCGATCGGCCGCGCCATCGGCACCGACCGCGTCCGGTTCCTGCGCTCGCCGCGGGGCCGCAAGGCCGTGGCCTGGGCGGAGCGAGCCCTCGCGCACCGCGGGGCGTCGTTCATCCTCGCCGCACGCTACATCCCCGTCGGCCGCGTCGCGGTGAACATGACGGCCGGCGCCGTGGGCTACCCGCGCCGCCGCTTCATGGCGTTCTCCGGGATCGCGGCCGTCACGTGGGCGGTGTACTCGGTCCTCATCGGGCTCGTCGCCGCCCAGTGGTTGGGCCACGAGCCGCTCCTCGCGATGGTCGTCGGCGTCGTCCTCGGGGTGGCCACCGGCTTCGTCATCGACCGCGTGCTCATGATGCGCGCACGGCACCGGGGCGAGCTCCCGGTGGTGGTCCCCGTGCCCGCGGCGCCGACGACCGGCGACCCGGCCCCGCGGGGCACGAGCGCGGACGCGAACGGCACGCCGGTGGCCGGCACGGAGGTGACCGGCACGGAGGTGACCAGCACCGACGAGGGCGTGTCGTCCGGGGCGCCGGGGGCGACGCCGTCGGGGAGCACGGGCGGGCCGGGCGCGCCGCGCACCCCGGGCGCGGCACCCCGCGGCTGAGCCCAGCCGCCGCGGGACGGGACCCGGTGACGGGCCTCGCGCGCCACGACGTCGCGCGGGCTCAGAGCTTGCGCAGCCGCACGCGCTGGACGGAGTGGTCCGACCCCTTGGTGAGGACGAGCGTCGCGCGGCCGCGCGTCGGCAGGATGTTCTGCTCGAGGTTCGGGGCGTTGATCGCGTCCCAGATCGACTTCGCCTTCTCGACCGCCTGCTCGTCCGTGAGGTCGGCGTAGCGGCGGAAGTACGACTCGGGCCGGGCGAACGCCGTGCGGCGCAGGGCGAGGAACCGGTCGACGTACCACTGCCGGATGTTGCGCGTACGGGCGTCGACGTAGATCGAGAAGTCGAAGAAGTCGGAGACCGCGACCGTGGACTCGTCGTGCGCGCTCGGCCGGGCCGGCTGGAGGACGTTCAGCCCCTCGACGACGAGCACGTCGGGCTTGCGCACGACCGCCTCCGCCCCGGGCACGATGTCGTACGTGAGGTGGTCGTAGACGGGCGCCTTCACCTCGGCGTGGCCCGCCTTGACCTTGGACAGGAACCGGATGAGCGCGCGGCGGTCGTAGGACTCGGGGAAGCCCTTGCGGTCCATGAGGCCGCGGCGGGCCAGCTCCGCGTTCGGGTAGAGGAAGCCGTCGGTCGTGATGAGCTCCACGCGCGGCGTCTCGGGCCAGCGGGCCAGCATCTCGCGCAGGACGCGTGCGGTCGTGGACTTGCCCACCGCGACCGACCCCGCGACGCCGATGACGTACGGCGTGTTGCCCGTCTCCTCCCGGAGGAACGTCGACGTCGCCTCGTGGAGCCCCGACGTCGCGGTCACGTAGAGGTTGAGCAGGCGCGACAGCGGGCGGTAGACGGCGTCGACCTCCGCGAGGTCGATGGGGTCGCCCAGGCCGCGCAGCCGGGTGACGTCGTCGTCCGTCAGGGGGAGCGGCGTCGACTCCGACAGGCGGCTCCACACCGCGCGGTCGAGGTCGACGTACGGCGAGGACGACGGTGCCGCGAGATGGGCCGGCAGGAGGTCGGACGGGTCGTCGACGGGGAAGGACACCCGCCCGATTCTGCCGGATCCGCGGCGGTGCCGGTGCACGAGGGCCTTCGGGACCGTTTCCGGCCGCGCCGGCGCGGCACGGCGGGTCGGCCTCGGACGCACCTCCGGACCCGTCCGTCCCTGCGAACGTGCCGGGGCGGTGCTCAGCGTGGAGCGGTCCCCGCCCCGCGCTCCGGGCGCGCCGCGCGACGCCGGCGCGGCGCGGGCTCGACGGCGGGGCCCGGGCCGGCGAGCGCGAGGTCGGGCAGCCGTGTCATGAGGGCGAGCGCGTCGGCCGGGGCGTGCGCGTGGACGTCGTTGTCGAGGTAGACCTCGACGTCGTGACCGGCCTCGCACCAGGTCCGGACGCGCTCGGCCCACGCGTCGAGGACGCGTGGCCGGTAGCCGCTCGTGTACAGCTCCTCGTCGCCGTGGAGCCGCACGTACACGAGGTCGCTCGTGACCGCCTCCACGAGCGGCCAGTGGCCCGCACCGTCCGAGATCGCGAAGGCCACCCGGTGCCGTCGCAGCAGGTCGAGCGCCTCGGCGCTCGCGAACGACTCGTGACGCGGCTCGAGCGCGTGGACCAGCGGACGGTCGGCATCCACGTCGGTCCAGGCGGGTGCGCGCAGGCGGTCGTCGTGGTCGCCCGCGAGCCGGGCGGCCTCGGCCGTCGTCCGGGGCAGGAGGGCGAGGAACTCGTCGAGCAGCGCGGCGTCGAAGGTCGTGCGCGCCGGGAGCTGCCACAGCACGGGCCCGAGGCGGTCGCCGAGGGCGAGGACGCCGCTCGCGAAGAAGTTGGCGAGGGGCGTGCGCACGTCCCGCAGCCGCTTCATGTGGGTGACGAACCGCGGCCCCTTGACCGCGAACGTGAACCCTTCGGGCGTCTGCTCGCGCCACGCGACGAACGACGACGGACGTTGCAGCGAGTAGAACGACCCGTTGAGCTCGACCGCGGGGAACACGGAAGCGACGTGCTCGAGCTCACGACGCTGGGGGAGGCCGGGCGGGTAGAACGGGCCGCGCCAGTCGGCGTACCGCCATCCTGAGAGACCGATGCGAACGGTGGGCACGAGGTCCACCCTCACCGGCACGGGCGCCGTTCGCCCGCGGGGACGACTTTGGCAGCGGACCTCACGAAAAACCGCGGGATCGGGCGGCTCCGGAGTGGCGCACGTCCGTGGCTAGACTCGATCACCATGTGCGGAATCGTGGGCTACGTAGGCCCTGGAACCATGGTCGGAGAGGCCTCGGGGCGACCCCTCGACGTCGCTCTCGAAGGACTCGGCAGGCTCGAGTACCGCGGCTACGACTCGGCCGGGGTCGCGCTCGTCGCGCCCGGGATCGACGCTGTCGCGTTCGCCAAGAAGTCGGGCAAGCTCGCGAACCTCGTCGAGGAGATCGACCTGCACCCGCTCCCCGCGGCGACCGCGTCGATCGGTCACACGCGGTGGGCGACGCACGGCGGCCCGACGGACACCAACGCCCACCCGCACCTCGCGGACGACGACCGCCTCGCGGTCATCCACAACGGGATCGTCGAGAACTTCGCGACGCTCAAGTCCGAGCTGCTCGCCGAGGGTGTGCGGTTCCGGTCGGAGACGGACACCGAGGTCGCGGCGCAGCTCCTGGCCCGCGCCTACCGCGAGACCAAGGACCTCACGCTCGCGATGGGGCAGGTCGCCCGCCGCCTCGAGGGCACGTTCACGCTCCTGGCCGTCCACGCCGACTCGCCCGACACGGTCGTGGGCGCGCGGCACGACTCGCCGCTCGTCGTCGGGATCGGGGAGGGCGAGAACTTCCTCGGCTCGGACGTCGCGGCGTTCATCTCCCACACCAAGGAGGCGCTCGAGCTCGGGCAGGACCAGATCGTCACGATCACGCCGACGTCGGTCGAGGTGACCGACTTCGACGGGAACCCGGCCGAGGCCAAGCGCTACACGGTCGACTGGGACGCGGCCGCCGCGGAGAAGGGCGGCTTCTCGTCCTTCATGGACAAGGAGATCCACGACCAGCCGCACGCCGTCGCGGACACGCTGCTCGGCCGGACGGATTCCTCGGGCAAGCTCGTGCTCGACGACCTGCGCATCGACGAGGCCGTGCTGCGGTCGGTCGACAAGATCATCGTCGTGGCGTGCGGGACCGCCGCGTACTCGGGCCACGTCGCGAAGTACGCGATCGAGCACTGGTGCCGCATCCCGGTCGAGGTCGAGCTCGCGCACGAGTTCCGCTACCGCGACCCGATCGTCGACGAGAAGACGCTCGTCGTGGCCGTGACGCAGTCCGGCGAGACGATGGACACGCTCATGGCCGTGCGCCACGCGCGCGAGCAGGGCGCCAAGGTCGTCTCGATCGTCAACACGCACGGGTCGACCATCCCGCGCGAGTCCGACGCCGTGCTCTACACGCACGCCGGGCCGGAGATCGCGGTCGCCTCGACCAAGGCGTTCCTGTCGCAGATCACCGCGGCGTACCTCCTGGGCCTCTACCTCGCGCAGCTGCGCGGGAACAAGTTCCCCGACGAGATCTCGGCGATCCTCGAGGACCTGCGCGACATGCCGCGCAAGATCCAGACGGTGATCGAGCGCGGTGAGTACGTGCGCGCGACCGCCCGGTCGATGAAGGACGCGACGTCGGTCCTGTTCCTCGGCCGGCACGTCGGGTTCCCCGTCGCGCTCGAGGGCGCGCTCAAGCTCAAGGAGCTCGCGTACATCCACGCCGAGGGCTTCGCGGCGGGCGAGCTCAAGCACGGGCCGATCGCGCTCATCGACGAGGGCCAGCCGGTGTTCGTCGTCGTGCCGTCGCCCAAGGGTCGCGAGGGCCTGCACTCGAAGGTCATCTCGAACATCCAGGAGATCCGGGCCCGTGGGGCGCGGACCCTCGTCATCGCGGAGGACGGGGACGACGCCGTGCGCCCCTACGCGGACGAGATCTTCTGGGTCCCCGAGTCGCCGACGCTGCTCTCGCCGCTGCTGGCCGTCGTGCCGCTCCAGATCTTCGCGATGGCTCTCGCGACGGCCAAGGGCCTCGACGTCGACCAGCCGCGCAACCTCGCGAAGTCGGTCACGGTCGAGTAGCCCTCCGCCGCACCGTCGGACGCCCGATCAGGTGGTCCTGGTTCGTCCGGTCTCCCGGACGAGCCAGGACCACCTGCTCGTGGAGGGCCGACGGCCTGGTCGCCGTCGGCCGTAGGGTGGGCGCATGATCAAGGGCGTGGGGATCGACGTCGTGGACGTCGCGCGGTTCATGGAGACCCTCGAGCGGACGCCCCGGCTCCGGGAGAAGCTGTTCACGGACGCCGAGCGCGACCTGCCCCCCGCGTCGCTCGCCGCGCGGTTCGCCGCCAAGGAGGCCATCGCCAAGGCTCTCGGGGCTCCCGCGGGCATGCGCTGGCACGACGCGACGGTGCACCGCGTCGTCGGTGGCCCGCCGGAGGTCGAGATCACGGGCACGGTCGCGGCGCGCGCGGACGCGCTCGGCATCACCGCCTGGCACCTGAGCATCTCCCACGACGCCGGCATCGCCTCGGCCATGGTCGTCGCGGAGGGCTGACCGCCCGCCGCGCTGTGGGTATGAGAAGGGCCCGGTTCTCGGCCGAGAACCGGGCCCTTCTCACGCCCACACGGTGCGGCGGTCAGGACTGGAGGGCGGGGATGACCTGGCGCTGGAAGAGCTCGAGCTGGTCGCGGTCCGTCGCGGCGAACGGGAAGTAGCCGATCGCGTAGCCGAGGCCCTGGTCGCGCAGACCCGTGAGCGTCTCGACGATCTGCTCCGGCGTCCCGACGAGCGGGCCGCCCCGCCACGACGCGACGTTGTCGTCCGCCTTCTCCGGGAACCAGCGCCGCGCGTGCTCCTCGATCCGGTCCAGCCGGTCCGCGACGTCCTGCTCGGTCTCGCCGATGACGACGTTGTAGTTGGCCGAGCGCGTGATCTCGCCGAAGTCGCGGCCGAGGTCGCGGCAGTGCTGCTCGAGCACCGCGGACTTGTGGGCGAAGCCCTCGGGCGAGCCGTCGAAGTTCGTGTACTGGGCGTGCTGCGCCGCGATGCGCAGCGTCTTCTTCTCGCCGCCGCCGGCGATCCACAGGGGGATGCTCGGCTTCGCGCCCTCGCCGTCCACGACGACCCGCTGGAGGGGCTGCGGGTAGCAGAGCGCGCCGTCCACCTGGTAGCGCTGGCCCTCGAACGTGCCCGACGACCCGGTGCGCCACATGCGCGCCATGATCTCGACGCCCTCGTCGAGCGCGCGGAGGCGCTCGCCCGCGCTCGGGAATCCGTACCCGTACGCGCGCCACTCGTGCTCGTACCAGCCCGCGCCGATGCCCATCTCGAGCCGGCCGCCGGAGACGTGGTCGACGGTCGCGGCGACCTTCGCCAGGTACGTCGGGTCCCGGTACGCCATGCACGTGCACATCTGGCCGAGGCGCACGCGCTGCGACGCCGCCGCGAACGCGGCCATGAGCGTCCACGCCTCGTGCGTCGCCTCGGTGCTCGGGGTCGGCGTGGTGTGGAAGTGGTCGTAGACCCACACGCCGTCCCACGCGAACTCGCCGCCCGGCAGGGGCTCGCCCGCCGCGGCGTTGTCGGCGTAGTGCAGGAGGGAGAGCATGGTCTTCCAGTGGTCCTCGGGCGCGACGTCGACGAGGTCGTAGCGCCAGCCCTGGGGGATGAAGAGTCCGAATCGCATGGTCGTCACCCTATGCGGGGCCGCGCGGAGGCCCGCCCTGCGCCGTCCGCCGTCTCACCCTGCGGCCGTCCGCGCGGGCGACCGCGGCTCGGGGTCGGCAGGATGAGGTCATGATCGAAGCCTGGTCCGCGGCCGACGTGCGTGCCGCCGAGGAGCCCCTGCTCGCGGCGGGAGTCCCGCTCATGGAGCGAGCGTCGTTCGCGCTCGCGACGATCGTCGCGCGCGACCTCGCGCGACGGCGCTCGGTCGCCCTGCCCGACGGCGGGCGCCGGGACGGGCGCGTGACGGGCGCCCGGGCGGTCCTGCTCGTGGGGTCGGGCAACAACGGCGGGGACACCCTCCACGCGGGCGCGTACCTCGCGCGGCGGGGCGTCGAGGTGCTGGCCGTCCTCACCGGCGAGCACGCGCACGCGGGCGGGCTCGCGGCGCTCCGGGACGCGGGCGGGTCCGTCGAGGTGCTCGTCGGCAGTCCCGACGACACGACGCGCGCCGACCGGCCGCACGACCACCTGGACCCGCACGTCGCCGGCCGGGTCGCCGCGCAGGTCGCGCGCGCCGACGTCGTGCTGGACGGCCTCGTCGGCATCGGCGCCCGTGGACCGCTCCGCGGCGTCGCGGCGGACCTCGTGCGGCACGTCTCCGCGGTGCTCGACGGCGACGCGCACGCGGGTGGGGAGCCCGGCGGCGACGGCGTGCCCGGGGACGACGGCGGGCGTTCTCCCGGGCCCGGGTCCGGGGCGCGCGGGCGCCCCTGGGTCGTCGGGGTCGACACGCCGAGCGGGGTCGGCGTCGACGACGGCACGGTCCCCGGACCGGTGCTGCGGGCCGACCGCACGGTGACGTTCGGTGCGGCCAAGCCCGGTCTCCTCCTGCCGCCCGCGACGCACCTCGCCGGGCACGGCGCGGTCGTGGACGTCGGGCTGCGCCTGGGCGCCCTGGCCGAGGACGGCGCCGCGCCGCGGCCCGTCGTGCGGCGCCTCGAGCGTGCGGACGTCGCGGCGCGGTGGGTCGCGCCGGGGCCGACCGACCACAAGTACACGCGCGGCGTCGTCGGCGTCGTCGCGGGCACGCCGACCTTCCCGGGCGCGGCGGTGCTCGTCGTGGACGCCGCTGTCCGCACCGGCCCGGGCATGGTCCGCTACCGCGGGCCCGACGACGTCACACGCGCGGTGCTCGCGGCCCGGCCCGAGGTGGTGCCCGCCGTGGGCCGCGTGCAGTCCTGGGTGCTCGGACCCGGCGTGCCGCCCGTCCCCGGACCGGACGACGACCCCGTGGACGACGGCGGGCAGCACGAGCGGGTCCGGTACGCGCTCGCGGCCGCGACGGGCGAGCTCGCCGCAGACGTCGTGGGGGAGCGGGTGCCCGTGGTGGTCGACGCCGGGGCGCTGTCCCTGCTGCCCGACCGCTGCCCGCCGTCGGTCGTCCTCACCCCGCACGCGGGGGAGCTCGCGACGGTGCTGCGGTCGCGCGGCGACGACGTGACGCGCGCCGACGTCGAGGCCGAGCCGCTGCGGTGGGCGCGGCGCGCGCACGAGGCCACCGGGGCGACGGTGCTGCTCAAGGGATCGGCGACCGTCGTCGTCGGGCCGGAGGGCGCGTGGTCCCAGGCGGACGCGCCGGCCTGGCTCGCGACGGCGGGGGCGGGGGACGTGCTCGCCGGGATCCTCGGCACGGTGCTGGCGGCGCACGCCGCGCGGGTCGTCCGAGAGCCGGGGCTGGCCGCAGAGCTCGCTGCCGCGGCCGCCGTCGTGCACGGCCTCGCGGCGGAGCGGGCGAACCCGGGCGGCCCGGTCGCGGCGCTGGACGTCGCCGAGGCGGTCCCCGTCGTCGTCGCCGAGCTGCTCGCGGCGCGCTGAGCGCCGGACCCACGCCGGTACCGTGGAGGGCGTGGTCCCCCTCCCCGTGCGCGACGGCCTCAACCCGACGCGCCTCGTGCTGCCGCACGACGCCGACAGCGTCGCGCGGTACACGCGCACGCTCGACTACGTGCGCCACCGCTTCCCGGACGACGCCGCGCGCCTGGCGGAGAAGGTCGCGGCGGGCGAGGTGGTCGACGGGCGCGGCCGGCCGGTCGACGCGACCACCCCGTACGAGCCGCGCGGCTTCGTGTTCCTCTACCGGGACCCGCCGGTGGAGCCCGACGTGCCGTTCGAGGTCCGCGTGCTGCACCGCGACCGGGACCTGCTCGTCGTCGACAAGCCGCACTTCCTCGCGACGATCCCGCGCGGGTCGTACGTGGCGCGCTCCGTGCTCGTGCGGCTGCGGCGCGACCTCGACCTGCCCGACCTCAGCCCCGCGCACCGCCTCGACCGCGTGACGGCCGGCGTCCTGCTCCTCACGCTGCGCCCGCAGGTGCGCGGCGCGTACCAGGAGCTCTTCGCGCGGCGCGAGGTGCGCAAGACGTACGAGGCGGTGGCGCCGTGGGACCCGGCGCTGGAGCTGCCGGCGACCGTGCGCAGCCGCATCGTCAAGCGGCGCGGCGTCATGCGCGCCGAGGAGGTCGACGGCGAGCCCAACGCGGAGAGCCGCGTCGACGTGATCGAGGCCGACCCGGCGCGCGGTCTCGCGCGGTACCGGCTGGAGCCGCACAGCGGCAAGACGCACCAGCTGCGGCTGCACATGGCGCGCCTCGGGGTGCCGATCGTGCACGACAACTTCTACCCCGAGCCGTACGACGTCGCGCCGGAGGACTACACCCGACCGCTCCAGCTCGTGTCGCGCTCGCTCGCGTTCGTCGACCCGCTCACAGGCCGCGAGCGCCGCTTCGAGACGGACCGGACGCTCAGCGCCTGGTGAGCACGCCCCGGTGACCCGGCCCGGTGCGCCCGCCGGGCGGACTCGTCACAGGTGGAGCGCGACGCCCGGCGTCGGGACGCGCAGGACGTCGGACAGCCCGGCGGCCGCGAACGCTCGCTCGACGTCCGCGACCGACTCGCTGAAGTGCGCCCACCCGTCGGCGTGCACCGGGACGACGACGCGCGCCCGCAGGAGCCGCGCGACCTCGGCCACCCCTACGCCGTCGAGCGTGAGCGCCGCGCCGTCGAGGATCGCGGGGACGCGTGCGGCGCCGGCGTGGACGATCGCGACGTCGACGGGCCCGACGCGGTCGGGGATCTCCGCGACCAGCTCCGGGGCGGCGTTGTCGCCGGACAGGTAGACGCGGGGGAGCCCGTCGCCGTCGAGGACGAACCCCGTGACGTCGCCGAGCACGCGCTCCGCTCCCTCCGGGCCGTGCCGCGCGGGGACGCCGGTCACGCGCAGCGCGCCGCCGTCGGGCCGGCGCAGCACGGTCGCCTCCCAGGGGGCGAGCCCGACGACGCCGGGGACGTCGGGCGCGAGCCGCGCCGCGCCCGCGGGGGTCGTGAGGACGCGCGGGACGTCGGGCAGGAGCGCCCGCCCGCTGAGGTCGAGGTTGTCGACGTGCTGGTCGTGCGAGACGAGCGCGACGTCGAGCGGGCCGAGCGCGTCGGGGGCGACGGCCGGGCCGCGCAGGCGCGTGCTCGTGCCGCCGCCCGGGCGCGGGTAGTCGCGGGGCGCGTCGAACCCGGGGTCGGAGACGATCGTCAGCCCGCCGAGGCGGAGCAGGAGCGCCGGGCCGCCGACGTGGAGCAGCGTGAGCCCGCCGTCGTCGGGCGTCGTGCGCGCGGTCTCGTCGGGCCGGGGGACGGGGTGCGGTGCGGTGGTCATGGGTCGAGCCTCGCGCGCGGGACCGCGACGCGACAGTGGCCCGCAGGACGATGATCGGTAGGATCAGGCCATGACCGTCGTGGCAGCTCCCGTCGCGGGCGTCGTGGAGCCCCTGCGGGACCGCGTGCCCGCCCGCGAACCCTCCGGACGACCCGAGCGCGTCGCGGTCGTGGCGTTCGACGGCATCAGCCCGTTCCACCTGGCCGTCCCCAGCCTCGTCCTCGGCTCCGACGCGCTCACCGGGGGCGCGGGACCCGCGTACGACGTCGTGGTGTGCGCGCCGACGCCCGGTCGCCTCGCGACGTCGGCAGGCTTCGCGCTCCACGTCGACCACGGGCTCGAGGCGATCGAGGACGCGGCGACCGTCGTGCTGCCGAGCTGGCACCCCGACGTCGAGCCGCCGCCAGCGCTCCTGGCCACGGTCCGGGCCGCGCACGCGCGCGGCGCCCGCGTCGTGGGGCTGTGCCTGGGCGCGTTCCTCGTGGCGGCGAGCGGCGTGGCGGACGGGCGCGAGGTCGTGACGCACTGGCGCGCGGCCGAGCGGCTCGCCCAGGACCACCCGGCCGTCGCGGTCCGCAGCGACGTCCTGTGGGTCGACCACGGGGACGTCGTCACGTCGGCCGGGACCGCCGCGGCGCTCGACTGCTGCCTGCACCTCGTGCGGCAGGACCACGGCGCGCGGGTCGCGGCGCGGGTCGCGCGGGCGCTCGTGCTCGCGCCCCACCGCACGGGCGGGCAGGCGCAGTTCGTCCCCGCGCCGGTGCCGCCGCACGACACGGCCGACCCGGTGGAGCTCGCGATGGTCTGGGCGCGCGCGCACCTCGACGAGCCGATCTCGCTGGACGCGTGGGCGCGCGCGGCGGGGACGTCGCGGCGCACGTTCACCCGCCGGTTCGCGGCCCGCACCGGCCTCAGCCCGGTGCGGTGGCTGCTGGACCAGCGCGTCGACCGGGCGCGCGAGCTCCTCGAGACGACCGACCTCGCCGTGGACCGGGTCGCGGACGCCGCGGGCCTCGGCTCGGCGGAGTCCTTGCGCCACCACTTCCGGGCGCGCCTCGGGACCAGCCCGTCGCGGTACCGCGTCGAGTTCGGCGGCGCTCCCACGGGTCGCCCGGACGACCTCGACCCGGCGCGCCCGCTCGCCGGGCGGCGACGGTGAGAGAATCGTCCACCGTGAGCGACACCCAGCGCACGACCCCGGCCGGCTCACCCGCCGGCGCCCCCGGCCCCGCCGCGC